>NZ_JAMZBC010000022.1 GCF_024158715.1 Halomonas sp. 707D7
CCCCAGCTGGTTGTTGCGCGCCGCCACCAGCGAGGTGATGTTGCACTCGCGCAGCGCGTAGACGTTGAGCATGCTCTCTCGCATCTCGGGTATGGCGATCAGCCGCTCGCGGCGCTCGACGAAAGCGCCGATGTTCTCCGGTGCGTGATGCTCGATCGGCGCGGCGTCGAGAGCTCGGGCAAGCGTCTCGTGATAGTCGATCCAGGCATCGTCTGCGCCATCGCCGCAGCCGCCGAGCAGTCCCAGCGTCGCCAGAAAAGCGCAGCGCTTGATCGATCGCATCATCGTCGCTCCTCAGCTGATGCGCTTGAGTCGCCAGCCGAGCAGCAGCGCGGCGGTGCTCAAGCCGGCGATCAGCCCTATCCAGTAACCGTGGACGCCGAGCGGGCCGGTCAGGCTGCCGAATCCCCGTGTGCCCAGCCAGTGGCCGCCGCCCAGGCCGACTATCCAGTAGGAGAGCACGGTGATGACCATCACGATGCGGGTATCCTTGTAGCCGCGTAGCGCGCCGGCCAGATTGACCTGCAGCGAATCCGAGAGCTGAAAAAGGACCGCCAGCGCGATGATGGTGAGGGTGAGCGCCTGGATGTCCGGATTGGCGGTATACAGCGCAATGACCGTCGGGGCCGTGGTCCAGAGTACCAGGCTGTTCATGGCAGCAATGACGACGCTGATGGCAACGCCGTTCCAGGCCACGTGTCTGGCATGCGTCAGACGTCCCTGGCCGAGCGTGTTGCCCACGCGCACGGTAAGCGCCATGCTCAAGGAGAGTGGCAGCATGAACAGCAGCGACGTATAGCTCAAGGCGATCTGGTGGGCGCCGACGGTGACCTCGCCAAGACTTGCCACGAACAGGGCAATCAGCGTGAACAGCGTCACCTCGACGAAGATGGCAACGCCGATCGGCATGCCGACCACCACGAGTTCGCGAATGCCGGCACTACTTGGGCGATGAAGGCGCTGCCACAGGGCCACGTCTTCGTAGCTGCGTCCGCGTGCGGTGTAGTAGGCCATTGCAAGCGCCATCGTCCACATCGAAATCGCCGTGGCGATACCGCATCCCAGCGCACCCAGCGCCGGCAATTCGCTGGCGAATGCCGGCAGCGCATCGCCGAAGAGATCGACCAGCCCGTCACCGCCGTAGATCAGCACGAAGTTGCTGGGAATGTTGACCGCAAGTCCGATGAGACTGATCCAGAGTGCCGGGCGCGTATGGTTCATGCCATCGGAAAACGCGCGCAGCGCCTGAAAAAGCGCAATGCCCGGCATGCCGAAGGCGACCGCGGCCAGGTAGGCGCGTGACTCCCGGGCGGTGTCGGGCGGCACGTTCATCAGCTCGAAGATCGGTGCGACCACGGTATGCAGCAGCACCGCCGCGGCCAGTCCCAATGCCAGTGCCACCCATAGCGCCTGATGCACGGCGCGCGGAATATCGTCGTTGCGCTGCCCACCGAGCAGGTGCGCCACGATCGGCGTCAACCCCATCAGGGTGCCGGTCATGAACAGCATCAGCGGCGCCCACAGGCTATTGCCCACGGAAACCGCGGCCAGGGTCGTGGCGCCAAAGCGACCAGCCATCATGGTATCCACGACGCCGATCGCCGCCTGTGCGAGCTGCGCGCCGCAGATCGGCAGCGCCAGCGTCAGCAGCATTCGCGTTTCAGGCCAGTAGGTGGTTTTGATACGATGAGAAACGGCGCCCACGGGAAGGCTCCTGTAAAAAAGCGGGACCAAGAAAGGGCGCTAGCGTAGCAAATTCCGGCCGTCTTGGCTCATGAAACCGGCGCTTTGCACCATCATGGTGCTCTCGCGCCATGCTCTTCCATCTATTTCGATCGAAGCGAACTCACGTGACACTATCCTCCGAGCGCTGGACGCTTGCCGACATCATCGCGCTGTTCGACGGCCTGTTCGCCGACACCTATCAAACGCGGCTGATCAAGGGCGGCGACGAGCCCCTGTACATGCCCGCCGACGACGCCACGTCTTGCCATCGGGTGATCTTCGCTCGCGGCTACTTCGCCAGTGCCCTGCACGAGATCAGCCACTGGTGCATTGCCGGTGCCGAGCGCCGCCTGCGCGAGGATTACGGCTACTGGTACCTGCCGGATGGCCGTGACGCCGACCAGCAGGCGGCCTTCGAGCGTGCCGAGATCGCGCCCCAGGCGCTGGAATCTCTCTTCACTCACGCCTGCAATCGCCCCTTTCACGTCA
This sequence comes from Halomonas sp. 707D7, assembly GCF_024158715.1. Classification (GTDB taxonomy): domain Bacteria; phylum Pseudomonadota; class Gammaproteobacteria; order Pseudomonadales; family Halomonadaceae; genus Vreelandella. The sequence continues at coordinate 2,215 of NZ_JAMZBC010000022.1, forward strand.
GCGTCGACAACCTCGGAGGCGCAGTGGAGGTCGACCGCGCCGCCTTCGAAGCCAAGGTGCTCGCGCGTGCCGAGCGGTTCGAGCGCGAGGGCCTGCCTCTGCGCGCCCGGGCATTTCGCCACGCGCTGAAGCGTTTCTACCAGGACGGCGAGCCGCTGGCGCACGCCGTGGCCGCCGGGCGCGCGATACTCGATCAGGCGTCCTGGGTCAGGCGCTGATGCATCATCAGCATCACCTCGATCTCGTGCTCGGCGCGCATCGGCTCGAGGCCCCGGTCGCTGAAGATGTCGTTGCGCAGGCGGTGCCACTCGCCGCTCGAGAGCGAAGCGTAGAGCACCTGGGCCGGCGCCAGCTCGACGAAGGGGTCGAGCCCGTAGGTATCGAAAAGCCGGGCGAGCGCCGCCTCGTCCTCCCCGTTGTCGCTGGTGTAGAGCGTGGCGGAGAAGTGGTCGTTCTCGAGCTCGCGGATCACGTCCAGAGGGCTCACGCCCAGGCTTTCGAGCTCCTCGAAGCTGTAGGCGCCCGAGACATTGGTGTCCTCGTCGATCCAGCTGTCGTCGGGCTGGATCAGGGTGTGCTTGATGCGCCCGTCCGGCAGCGACCAGGCGATCGCCAGCGGCAGGCCATCCTCGTCACCGGTCTCGATGGCGATGAATCCGGGGTAATCGGCCACGTCAGGCCTCCTTCACGGCGGTGTCGATATTGAAAAAGCGCAGGGCGGTGCGGGTGGTCTCGCGCGCCAGCGTCTCCTCGCTCACCTCTCCCCAGCGGGCGATCTCGGTGGCGATCCAGGGCAGCAGCGCCGGTTCGTGACGCCGCCCCTTGAGCTTCGCCGGCAGGTTGCGCGGCAGAAGATACGGGCAGTCGGTCTCGATCATCATTCGGCCAAGCGGAATCTCCTTTACCAGCGGACGCAGGTGATGGCCGCGGCGCTCGTCGCAGATCCAGCCGGTCAGGCCGATGTGCAGATCGAGATCGAGATAGCCGTAGAGCGTGCTGGCCTCCCCGGTGAAGCAGTGGATCACCGCTGGCGGAATGTCGTCGCGCCACGCCTTGAGGATCTCTTGCATGCGCGTGCCGGCGTCGCGCTCGTGCAGGAAAAGCGGCAGGCCGCTTTCGGCGGCGAGCGCCAGCTGCGCTTCGAACGCCTTCTCCTGCTCGGCGGGGGTGGAGAAGTTACGGTTGAAATCGAGCCCGCACTCGCCGACCGCCACCACGCCTGGCCGGCGATAGAGCTCGGTCAGGCGTCGCTGGACGTCCGTGCTCCAGCCGCTGGCGTCGTGAGGGTGCACGCCGGCGGTGGCATAGAGGCCGGGATGGCGCGCCGCGAGCTCGATGGCCTGCTCGGCGTGGGCAACGTCGGTGCCGGTCACGATCATCGTCGTCACGTTGGCCGCCTGGGCGCGCGTGATCACCGCGTCAAGGTCGCGCGCGAAGCTCTCGTGAGTCAGGTTGGCGCCGATGTCCACCAGCGCCTCGCGCGGGCGAAACCGCAGTGCTTCGGGTAATAGGGTATCCGTTTTCGGGGCGGTCACACCAGGCTCCTGGATCGTCGTGTTCGGGCATTGGGACAGGCACGCATTGTAACGTTTTAAGCGCGAGCGCGCCCGGTGGTAAGGGGCACCGGCGGATTCGATTTCACCGTTACCCCGGGCCATACGTTACACTGTGCGCCTGACGACGATGGAGGATACTGCGTGACCCTGCTACGACTAGAACAGCTACAACTGGCCTACGGGACACACGTTCTGCTGGATCGCGCCGAACTCACGGTGGAAAAGGGCGAGCGGCTGGCACTGGTGGGGCGCAACGGCACCGGCAAGTCGACGCTTCTGAAGCTGGTGGCCGGCGAGATCCAGGCCGATGACGGCACCGTGTGGCGCGCGCCGGGCCTCAAGATCGGCGTGCTGGCCCAGGAGCTGCCCGAATCCTCCGGCATGACCATCTTCGACGTGGTGGCCATGGGCCTGCCGGAAGCCGGCGAACTCCTGTCCGAATACCAGCACCTGATCAACGACCCCGACCCGGACATGAACCGGATGGCGGTGCTCCAGACACGCATCGAGGCGATCGACGGCTGGTCGTTCCACCAGCGTATCGACGTGGTGCTGACGCGCCTGGGGCTGCCGCCCGAGGCGGAGATGAACGCGCTTTCCGGCGGTTGGCGCCGGCGTGTGGCGCTGGCCCGCGCCCTGGTCTCGGAGCCCGACCTGCTGCTGCTCGACGAGCCCACCAACCACCTGGATCTCGACACCATCGGCTGGCTCGAGGAGCAGCTTCTGGCCTTCAACGGCGCGGTGCTGCTGATCACCCACGACCGGGCGTTTCTGTCCAAGCTCGCCATCAGCATCCTCGAGCTCGACCGCGGCAAGCTCGGCCGCTACCCGGGCAAGTACGAGGAGTACCAGGCGCGCAAGCAGCACGAACTCGAGGTGGAGGCGCGCGAGAACGCCGAGTTCGACAAGAAGCTCGCCCAGGAAGAGGCGTGGATTCGCCAGGGCATCAAGGCGCGGCGCACCCGAAACGAAGGGCGCGTGCGCGCGCTGGAAGCGATGCGCGCCGAGCGCGGCCAGCGCCGCGAACGCCAGGGCAGTGCGAACCTGTCGGTGGATAGCGGCGAGCGTACCGGCAAGCGGGTGGTCGAGCTCAAGGGCGTCACCCAGCGCTTCGGCGCCGACAAGATCCTCGACGATCTCAATATCGAGATCGTGCGCGGCGACCGCATCGGTTTTCTGGGCAGAAACGGCGCCGGCAAGACCACGCTTTTGAAGATTCTGCTCGGCGAGCTCGAACCCACCGAAGGCAGCGTACAGCTCGGCACCAACCTGAAGGTGGCCTACTTCGACCAGCTGCGCGCCGGGCTCGAGCTCGAAAAGACCGTCTACGACAACGTCGCCCAGGGCAGTGACCGGGTGAGCGTGGGCGGGCGCGACCGCCATGTGATGAGCTACCTGCAGGACTTCCTGTTCACCCCGGACCGGGTACGCCAGCCGGTCAAGGCGCTCTCCGGCGGCGAGTCCAACCGGCTCCTGCTGGCCAAGCTCTTCACCCAGCCCGCCAACGTGCTGGTGCTCGACGAGCCGACCAACGATCTCGACATGGAGACCCTGGAGCTTCTGGAAGAACTGCTGCTCGATTTCGATGGCACGCTCTTGCTGGTCTCCCACGACCGGACCTTCATGGATAACGTGGTGACCAGCATGTTCGCCTTCGAAGGCGACGGCGTGGTGCGCGAGTACGTGGGCGGCTACACCGACTGGATCCGCCAGGGCGGAAAGCTCCCCCCGGCACCCTGGGAAGGCGCGGCGCGTCAGAATCGCGAGCCCGTCAAGACCGAGGAAAAACCGTCCATCAAGCCGAAGGAGGAGCCGAAAAAGTCGGCCAAGCTCTCCTACAAGCTGCAGCGTGAGCTCGACGGCCTGCCTGGCGAGATCGAGCGGCTCGAAACGGAGGTGGCCGCGCTCGAAGGGGTGATCGGCGAGCCGAGCTTCTACCAGAAGCCCGCCACCGAGGTGACCGCCAAGCTCGGTGAGCTCGAACGTGTTCAAACGCGGCTTGAGGAAGCGATGGAGCGCTGGATGGAGCTCGAGGCGATGGCCGGCGAGTAGGGCGCCCGCAGGAGAAAGGCGCCCGCAAGGGCGCCTTCGTGGTCATTCGTCGGTCTGTTCGCCTTTGCGTCCGACGCGCACCGCGAGCACGTCGCAAGGCGCACCGTGAAGCACGCCGGTGGAAGTGGAGCCCAGGAGCAGAGCGAAGCCGTGACGCCCGTGAGAGCCCACCACGATCAGGTCCACCCCGTGATCGTTGGCGAAGCGGTGGATCTCGGTATCCGGCATGCCCACCACCACGTGCTGGTCCTGCGGCTCGACGTGGGGCGTGGCGATCTCGGCCAGGCGCTTCTTGGCGTGATCGTCGAGCTGGTCCTGGATGCTGGTCAGGTCCATCGGGATGTCGCCACCGTAGGCGAAGCCCAGCGGCTCCAGGGTATGCATGATCGAGATCTTGGCGTTGGCGTTGCGCTCGGACACGGCGATCGCCCGCTCGAGCACGCGATGCGAGTCCTTGGTCAGATCCACCGCGACCAGAATATGGTGATAGCTCATGGTCCGTCTCCTGTGTCTTTTGCCAGCAATGTCTTTTACCAGCGTGTCTTTGCCAACAAGGAACATCTTTGTAGGTAATCTTTACTTTAAGCGCAACGCCTGCGCTTAACAACGATCCATGTCATGGTTTTTGCAAAGCGGTGGCGGGTCCTTTAGCGGAGAATCTTCATGCAGTGGCTGATCGTTTTCGGGGTCGTGATGTTCGTGATCGCGCCAGTGATGTGGCTCAAGCCCAGCCCGCGCCAGAAGCGTCAGGTGGGGCTCAGAGCGTGCGCAAGAAAACAGGGCGTCATCGTCCAGATGGAGAAGCCCCCGCTGCACCACTTCAAGGGCATGATGCCCGCCTATCGCTGGAACTATGCGCAAGACGCGCCGGGGCCGGACTTCGTGCTGCTGCGCGAAAGCGAGGCGAGCGATGCGCTGGCAAGCTTTCACGCCGGCTGGCGCTGGCGCATCGCTCCGCTGCGACCGCTTTCGGATGACGCCGAGACGGCGCTGAAAGCGCTGCTCGAACGCCTGCCCCGGGATGCGCTGGTGATCGAGTCGAGCGCTCGGGCGCTGACGCTCTGGTGGTGGGAATCCCAGGGGGCCGAGCGCTTCGGGCACTACGCCCACTCCTTCGCCGCGCTGCGCCAGATGCTGGGCGGTCACGCCGATCACCTGGCGCCGCCTCAGCGTTAGGCGCTCGAACCTTCCTGGTCACGCGCCTGGATGGCCAGTCCGTTGGATTCGATCAGCGCGAGCCATTCGTTGAGCTTCTCGAGCTCGTCGTCGTTCAGGCCGTCGAAGATCTCCCGGCGCGCCTGCTGGGCGACGTGCTCGATCTTCTCGAGCAGCGGCGCCGCCTCGGGGGTGAGGTAGATGCGCTTGCTGCGCCGGTCGTTGTCGCAGGCGCGACGCTCGATCAGTCCCTGCGCCTCGAGCTGGCCGAGGGTGCGCACCAGCGACGGCGCCTCGACGCCGATCGCCTTGGCCAGGTCGCACTGCGGATGCCCCTCGCCCAGCCGCCCCAGATGATAGAGCGTGACCCAGCGCGTTTGCGTCAAACCCAGCGGCGCCAGCCGTCGATCCAGAATCGAGCGCCACAGGTGCGGTAGACGCGCAATTCGAAATCCAATCGATGAACCCATAATATCGCTGCTCGTAAGTGTGATACCCGAATTGTCATAACCTGCCGCGCTGAATGCAAGCGCCTGGCCCAACCCTAGGGAGCGTCGCCCTCAGCGCTGGGTTCGCGTCCGGGAACGAAGCGACCGAGATTCAGGCGGCTCAACCCGCTTGCCCGGATACGCCCGTCGGCAAGCGTCGCCTCGTCTTCCTCGTCGGCCACGGTGAAGCGAATCAACCCCAGGCGCTGCCCGCCGGCGGTCATGATGTCGACGCGCCAGTCGCCCCGCGGGTCCTCGGGGAAGTTGAGCTTGTGACTCCAGGCCCGGTAGCCCTGTTCCCGGCCGCCGCTGATGTCGAGCGTTACCGTGTCCATCTCCTGGCCGTTGTGATGCCAGGCGTGGTAGATGGTTTCACTCAAGCCGCGCGGGGCGCGAATGGCGGTATAGACGTAGACCCCGTTCGCCTCGAGCGCCGTCGGCGTCAAGGCCATTTCGCCTCGCGGCGTACGCTGCGTCGTGTCGAATCCCGGCGACAGGGCGCTTCCGGTCATCCAGAGGGTGGCCGGCGGTACCCAGACGCGCCCGATCCAGCCAGCGAAGGCCACGCCGAGCAGCAGCGCCAGAAACAGGCACCAGCGCGCGAGCGAGCGCTTCTTGACCAGGTTCCAGAAGCTCGGCAGCGCGATCAGCACCGTCAAGCCGAGCGCCAGCAGCAGGCTATGGCCTGTGTCGAGATGCACCATGATCGGCAGGATGACCAGCAGCACCAGAAACACGCACTGGGCGTGAAACAGGAAGTAGAGGCTGCGCGATCGCCCGGCCAGCTTGTAGTAGAGCGGATCGATGATCGAAAAGATCGCCATGAACACCACCAGCGCCGCGAACACCAGCTGGCCGCTGTTCCACACCGTGGTGATGAGGATGAACGGCAGGGTGAAGAACAGCGTCTCCTGGTGGATCATCTGGGCGATGAAGGTGGTCACCGCGCGCGGCAAGCCTTCCTGCCCGCGCCTTCGCAGCAGACGTGACAGCAGCCCTTCGCACAGCATCAAGGCCCAGGCCAGCAGCAGCCCGAGCGCCAGCGCTGCCCCCAGCCACTGCTGACGGTCGACCAGAAAGAAGCTGCCAAGCCCCGCCGCGAAGGCGACGGGCGGCCAGAGAAAGGTCCAGGGTTTGACGAACGCGACGATGCGCTCGGCCCGGGTGCGCAGCGCGGTAACCCGGGCGGGAGTCAGGAAAGCGCCCATGACGGTGAACTCAGCGGGTAAACCTCCATGATCGTCGGCTTTGCAACGAAAGTCGATAGATGGCCCTCGCGCCTTGCGCCACAAGGGCCCATGCTGTGAACATCGGCGGTGAAGGGCTTGGAAGTGTCCGACAAGCGCGGGGCAGGCTTGACGATCCTGAACGACTCGACCAAGCTAAGGCGATCAAACGACCGTATGAAATGCGCGGCAGGCACCTCGCGAGGTGCGCCCGAACCTGTGGAGATAGCGCGGATGATCTATCAAGGCAACGCCATCACGGTGGAGCGTCGTGACACCCAAGGTGGCAACAGCATCGCAACGCTCACCTTCGATCTGAAGGACGAATCCATCAACAAGCTCTCCAGCGCCGTGGTAAAGGAGCTGGGGGAGGCGGTCAGCGCGATCGAAAGTGAGCGCGACTTGAAGGGCCTGCTGATTCGAAGCGGCAAGGACGTCTTCATCGTCGGCGCCGACATCACCGAGTTCCACTCGCTGTTCGACAAGGGCGAAGCGTACCTCGAGCAGATGAACCTCAAGGTTCACGACATCTTCAACGCCATCGAAGACCTGCCGTTTCCCACCGTGGCCGCGATCAACGGGCTGGCGCTCGGCGGCGGCTGCGAGGTGCTGCTGACCTGCGATTTTCGCGTGATGAGCGAGAAGGGCAAGATGGGCCTGCCGGAGACCAAGCTCGGCATCCTGCCCGGCTGGGGTGGCTGCGTGCGCCTGCCGCGGCTGATCGGCGCCGACAACGCCATCGAGTGGATCGCCGGCGGCAGCGAGAACCGCCCGGACGCCGCGCTGAAGGTGGGCGCGGTGGACGCCGTGGTCGCCCACGAGCAGTTGGAGGCCGCCGCCCTCGATCTGCTCGATCGTGCCAATACCGGCGAGCTCGACTACCAGCGTCGCCGCGACGAGAAGAAGGGACCTTTGAAGCTCAACGCCATCGAGCAGATGATGGCCTTCGAGACCGCCAAGGGGTATGTGGCCGGCAAGGCAGGACCGCACTATCCGGCGCCCATCGAGGCGATCAAGGTGATCCAGAAGGGTGCCGGCGAAGAGCGCGGCCGCGCCCAGGCGATCGAAGCCAAGGCGTTCGCCAAGCTCGCCATGAGCCCGGTGGCCTTCAACCTGGTCGGCCTGTTCATGAACGACCAGGTGGTCAAGAAGAAGGCCGGCAAGTACGAGAAGCTTGCCCGCCCGGTCGAGCAGACTGCGGTGCTGGGCGCGGGCATCATGGGCGGTGGCATCGCCTACCAGAGCGCCTCCAAGGGCACGCCGATCCTGATGAAGGACATCAAGCCGGAAGCCATCGAGCTCGGCTTGAAAGAGGCGCGCAAGCTCTTCGGCAAGCAGGTCGAGCGCAAGAAGTTCACGGTCGAGGAGATGACCGAGAAGCTCACCAACATTCGCCCGACGCTCTCCTATGGCGACTTCGAGAACGTCGATCTGGTGGTCGAGGCGGTGGTCGAAAACCCGAAGGTGAAGGCGGGTGTGCTCGCCGAGGTCGAGAAGAGCGTCGGCGAGAACACCATTCTCACCTCCAACACCTCGACGATCTCGATCAACCGGCTGGCCCAGAGCCTTGAGCGCCCGCAGAACTTCTGCGGCATGCACTTCTTCAACCCGGTGCACCGCATGCCGCTGGTGGAAGTCATTCGCGGCGAGAAGACCTCGGATGAAGCCGTGGCCGCCACCGTCGCCTACGCCCGCGCCATGGGCAAGACGCCGATCGTGGTCAACGACTGCCCCGGGTTTCTGGTCAACCGCGTGCTGTTTCCCTACTTCGGCGGCTTCAGCTTTCTGGTCGAGCAGGGCGCGGACTTCCAGCGCGTCGACAAGGTGATGGAGAAGTTCGGCTGGCCGATGGGCCCGGCGTATCTGCTGGATGTGGTCGGCATGGATACCGCCGTGCACGCCAACGAGGTGATGGCGGAAGGCTTCCCGGAGCGCATGGCGCGCGAGGGCAAGACCGCCATCCAGGTGATGTACGAGAACGACCGCCTGGGCCAGAAGAACGCCAAGGGCTTCTACGCCTACGAGGAGGACAAGAAGGGCAAGCCGAAAAAGGTCACCGATGAAAAAGCCTACGAGCTCATCAAGCAGGTCACCGGCGAGCGCAAGGAGTTTTCCGACGAGGAGATCATCGCGCGGATGATGACGCCGCTGTGTCTGGAAACCGTGCGCTGCCTGGAGGACGGTATCGTCGATACCCCCGCCGAGGCGGACATGGCGCTGATCTACGGCATCGGCTTTCCTCCCTTCCGCGGCGGGGCGCTGCGCTACATCGATGCCATGGGGCTCGACACCTTCGTCGCCCAGGCCGAGAAGCTTGCCGAGGAGCTCGGCCCGCTCTACGCGCCCACCGAGAAGCTCAAGCAGATGGCGCAAAACGGCGAACGCTTCTACCAGGCCAAGGCCTGAGTCACCGCGTACAGGAGAGAGATGAGATGAGTTTGAATCCGAGAGATATCGTGGTGGTCGACGGCGTTCGTACCGCCATGGCCAAGGCCAAGAACGGCGCCTTTCGCAACGTGCGCGCCGAGAATCTGTCCGCCGCGGTGATGCAGGCGCTTTTCGATCGCAACCCGAACATGGACCCGTCGGAAGTCGACGATGTGATCTGGGGCTGCGTCAACCAGACCCTGGAGCAGTCGATGAACATCGCCCGCAACGCGGCGATCATGACCGGCATTCCGCGCACCGTGCCGGCGCAAACGGTCAACCGGCTATGCGGCTCGTCGATGACCGCGCTGCACATCGCCGCGGCCAACATCAAGGCGGGCATGGGCGACATGTACGTCATCGGCGGCGTCGAGCACATGGAGCACGTGCCCATGGCCCACGGCGTCGACGTCAACCCGGCGGCGAGCAAGTACGCCGCCAAGGCCGCCATGATGATGGGCCTGACCGCGGAGCTTCTGGGCAAGATGCACGGCGTCACCCGGGAGGAGCAGGACAAGTTCGGCGTGCGCTCCCACCAACGCGCCCAGGCCGCCAACGAGAAGGGCTACTTCGACAACGAGATCATCGGCGTCGAAGGTCACGACAGCCAGGGCTTCCGGGTCAACGTCAAGCACGACGAAGTGGTGCGCGCGGACGCGAGCCTCGCGTCGATGGCGGAGCTCAAGCCGGTGTTCGACCCGAGAAACGGCACCGTCACCGCTGGCACCTCCTCGGCGCTTTCTGTCGGCGCCTCGGCGATGGCGATCATGAGTTACGAGCGTGCCCAGGCGCTGGGCCTTTCGCCGATCGCCCGGGTGCTGTCGACGGGCGTGGCCGGCTGCGACGCCTCGATCATGGGCTACGGCCCGGTGCCGGCCTCGAAAAAGGCGCTCAAGGCCGCCGGGCTCACTGCCAAGGAGATCGAGACCGTCGAACTCAACGAGGCCTTCGCCGCCCAGGGTATCCCGGTATTGAAGGATCTGGGCTTTCTCGACGATCTCGACCAGAAGGTCAACCTGCACGGCGGCGCCATCGCACTGGGCCATCCGCTCGGCTGCTCCGGCTCGCGCATCTGCACCACGCTCTTGAACGTGATGCGCCAGCAGGACACGACACTTGGCCTGGCCACCATGTGTATTGGCATGGGTCAGGGCGTGGCCACGGTGTTCGAGCGCTTGAGGTGATCCAGCGCGCTTGAAAGACGGCACCTTCGGGTGCCGTTTTTGGTGGGGTCGAGTCAATGCCGCCGTCGAGCCGGCGATCACCTGGAAGCCAGGCTCGCGCGGCGCGGACACGCTCCATCGCACGCCCCTTCGACATTGCGTGTGGCGGTGGACGTGCCACACTGAAGGGCAGTCGCCACCGGGAGCCTTTATGTCTGCCGACCGCAAGATCCACGTCTACTACGATGGCCAGTGCCCGCTGTGTCGCCGCGAGCGGCGCCGCTTCGAGCGCCTTTCCGGCAAGCGCGGCGCGGACATCGTCTGGTGCGATGTCACCGAGCACCAGCACGCGCTCGGCGAGCGCGGCATCGATTGCGAGACCGCGCTTCGCTCGCTGCATGTCGAGCTGAAGGACGGGCGCATCGTCGAAGGCATCGACGCCTATCGTCTGCTCTTGAAGCGTATTCCCTGGCTCGCGCCGGGCGCGTATATTATCGGCTTGCCCGGCCTCAAGCAGGTGCTTCGCCGCTACTACGATCACTGGGTGGACAAGCGCCTGAAGCGCCAGGGCCGACTGCAGTGACGGGCCCTGGCGCCGTGCGGAGGATCGAACGGTACCTTGGCCGCTTGCGGGAACGAGGGTCTGAAAAAAATAGCAGGGAGTCATGATGAACAAGGGAAATCGTTCCAGCGCCTTGGGGGCCGTCGCGCTGGTGGTGTTGATCACCGGCTGCGCGGGGCGCCCTTCGACACCGCCGCCCCCGGCGAGCGAGACGGTCCAGGCGCCTCAGACCGCGCCGGCCCCGGCGGCGGTACCCGCCTACGGCAAGACGGATATCTACTGGGTACCGCCGCTGATCACCAGTCCCGAGGAGCAGGCGGCCTACTACGTCAGCCGCCTTTCCGATCGTCGCTTCATCGCACCGGGGCCGAGCGGGCCACGCTACGTGGCCGCCGAGGAGCTCGGGCGCATCGGGCTGCCCGCCGTGGCGCTGTTGTTGTCGCGCCTGGATAGCCGCGACGAGTACGAGGTGATGCTGGCGCTCTATGCGCTCGAGCTCGCCACCAGTGACCCGCAGTTGCTGGCGCGAACCCGAAGCGATGCCATCGAACTCGTCGACCCCTTGAATCCCGAGGCCAATGCCCGGAACGTGGCGGCGGCGAAGGAGTGGCAGGCGCGCCACCCCGGGGCGCTCGAGCTATGATCTTTCGAGGCGGCGGTTCGCGCCGTCGCCCTCTTCACGTGCCATGCAGAAGGAGCCGACGATGGCGTTTGCACTCTCCACACTCAAGGTAACGAGTTCCGCCTTTGCCGACCACCAGTCGATCCCCGACCAGTACACCGGCGTTGGCGACGACGTTTCCCCGCCGCTTGCCTGGCAGGGCGCGCCCGATGGTACCCAGGGGTACGCAGTGATCTGCCACGACCCGGACGCGCCGCTGGTCAAGAATGGCGGCTACGGCTTCATTCACTGGCTGGTCTACAACCTCCCGGGCGACGTGGTCGAGCTCGCCGAGAAGAGCGCCGTGGGCACTCACGGGCTCAACGATTTCGACAAGCCCGGCTACGCCGGCCCCATGCCGCCGGAAGGCCATGGCAAGCACCTCTACTATTTCTGGGTGCTGGCGCTGGATCAAAAGACGTCGCTGCCGGAAGGGTTGACCATGCAGGAGCTGCTGAAAGAGGTCGAGCCGCACCTGCTCGGCATGAACCGTCTGGTGGGCACCTACCAGCGCTGAGTGCGGCCGAGCGATACTGGTGAAAATCCCTCGTTCCGTGTAGGCTCCCTCGCTTTGCCTGTCTGCGATGGAGCCTTTCATGAGCGATCTGCCCAACTGTCCCGCCTGCCAATCGAGCTATACCTACGATGACGGCATTCAACTGGTCTGCCCGGAGTGTGGCAACGAGTGGTCGAAAGAGGCGGACGGCGAAAGCAGCGACGAGCCGGTGATCCGCGACGCCAATGGCAACGCCCTGGCGGATGGCGACAGCGTCACCGTCATCAAGGACCTCAAGGTCAAGGGCAGCTCGTCGGTGGTCAAGGTCGGCACCAAGGTGAAGAACATTCGCCTGGTGGAGGGCGATCACGACATCGACTGCAAGGTCGAGGGGATCGGCCCCATGAAGCTCAAGTCCCAGTTCGTCAAGAAAGCCTAGTTTTAAAGCACAGTTTTAAAGCATGGTTTTAAAGCTTGCTTTTAAAACATGGTTTCCAGGCCCCGCTCGTGCGGGGCTTTTGCATGGTGTCTTGCAGGACGCCTCGAGGTGCCCTGCATGCTGGATGCCTGCTACGCCATTATATTCATGAATGAGAATGATTGCCTTTTTTGATGGCAACGGCGGCGAACGGTCGATAAAAAGGGCCTTTCACGTCCATAGTCTGCCTGAAGGCTTCACATCGTTTTCATACAGGACTAAAATGGTCCTCAATCGAAAGCGACACTCATCGGGAGCCTCCATGCTCAAGCTTTCTCGACTGACGGACTACGCGGCGGTGGTGATGGCGCAGATCGCCCGCCATCCGCAGGCGCCTCATGCGGCGGCGGACCTGGCTCAGGCCGTGTCGCTGCCGCATCCGACGGTCAGCAAGACGCTCAAGATGCTGGTCAAGGCGGGGCTTCTGACCTCCCAGCGAGGGTCCCAAGGCGGCTACCAGCTTGCCCGGCCCGCGTCGCGCATCACGGCGGCGGACATCATCGCCGCCATCGAAGGTCCGGTGGCCATGACCGAGTGCAGCCACGCCGAGGGAGAGTGCGAGCTTTCGGCGACCTGCGGGGTGTCGGACAACTGGCAGCGGGTGTCGGTGGCACTGCGCACGCTGCTCGAGAGCGTCACGCTTTCGCATCTGGCGGACAGCGCACCGATCAAGCTACCGATCGCGCTCCCCATTCAAACGATCAGCCTGTCGGCGGCGTCTGCTTAGGACACGCAAAGGCACAAACTCTATGGACGGCGAGCAACCTCGCCACCCAACTGCCTGGAGGGTACGACCATGGCAAGCGAAGAAATGGAACAGTTGGTCCGTCGCGAATACAAAGACGGCTTCGTCACCGACATCGAAAGCGATACGCTGCCACCTGGCCTGGATGAGAACACCATCGCCTTCATCTCCAACAAGAAGGGCGAGCCCGAGTGGATGCTCGAGTGGCGCCTCGACGCCTATCGCCAGTGGCTGAAGATGAAGGAGCCCTCCTGGGCGCACCTGGACTACCCGCCGATCGACTATCAGGCGATCTCGTACTTCAGCGCGCCGAAGCGCCCGGAAGACATGCCGCAGAGCCTCGACGAGGTCGACCCGAAGCTTCTGGAAACCTACGAGAAGCTCGGCATTCCGCTGCACGAGCGCGCAGCACTGGCCGGTGTAGCGGTCGACGCGGTGTTCGACTCGGTATCGGTCGCCACCACCTTCAAGAAGCAGCTCGCCGAGGCCGGCGTGATCTTCTGCTCGATTTCGGAAGCGATCCGCGACTACCCGGAGCTGGTCAAGCAGTACCTGGGCACCGTGGTGCCCAAGACGGACAACTACTTCGCCGCGCTCAACTCGGCGGTGTTCACCGACGGCTCCTTCGTGTTCGTGCCGGAAGGCGTGACCTGCCCGATGGAGCTCTCCACCTATTTCCGCATCAACGCCGCCAACACCGGCCAGTTCGAGCGCACGCTGATCGTCTGCGAAAGCCGCGCGACGGTGTCGTATCTCGAAGGCTGCACCGCGCCGATGCGCGACGAGAACCAGCTCCACGCCGCGGTGGTCGAGCTCGTGGCCCTCGATGACGCCTACATCAAGTACTCCACGGTCCAGAACTGGTACCCGGGCGACGAGAACGGCGTCGGCGGTATCTACAACTTCGTCACCAAGCGCGGCGAGTGCCGCGGCGATCGCGCGCGCATCAGCTGGACCCAGGTCGAGACCGGCTCGGCGATCACCTGGAAGTACCCCTCCTGCGTGCTGCGCGGCAAGGACAGCATCGGCGAGTTCTACTCCGTGGCGGTGACCAACGGTCGCCAGCAGGCGGACACCGGTACCAAGATGATCCATATCGGCGAGGGCACGCGCTCCTACATCGTCGCCAAGGGCATCTCCGCCGGCAAGAGCGATCAGTCCTACCGGGGGTTGGTCAAGATCAACCCGCGGGCGAAGGGGGCGCGCAACTTCACCCAGTGTGATTCGCTGCTCATCGGCGATACCTGCGGGGCGCACACCTTCCCGTACCAGGAGATCGGCAACTCCACCGCCAAGATCGAACACGAGGCGACCACCTCCAAGATCGGCGAGGACCAGCTCTTCTACTGCCAGAGCCGGGGAATTTCCGAGGAAGATGCGGTGAGCATGATCGTCAACGGCTTCTGCAAGGACGTCTTCCAGGAGCTTCCCATGGAGTTCGCCGTCGAAGCCGAAGCGCTTTTGAACGTGACCCTGGAAGGCGCGGTGGGCTAAGCGCCCGCGCCACCACTTATTCGATGAGCGTCGCACCCGCGACCCGCTAGATTTTGAAGGGCTAAGACTATGTTGGAAGTAAACGATCTGCACGTCACCGTGGACGGCAACGAAATCCTCAAGGGCCTGACGCTGACCATCAACGCCGGCGAAGTCCACGCCATCATGGGGCCCAACGGTGCCGGCAAGTCGACGCTGTCTGCCGTGATCGCCGGCAAGGACGGCTACGAGGTGACTCAGGGCAGCATCACCTTCGAGGGCAACGACGTGCTGGAGATGGAGATCGAGGAGCGCGCCCAGGCAGGCCTTTTGCTCGGTTTCCAGTACCCGGTCGAGATTCCGGGAGTCAAGAACATCTACCTCTTGAAGTCCGCGCTCAACGCCCAGCGCGCCGCGCGTGGCGAGGGCGAAATGCCCGCGCCGGAGTTCATGAAGCTGGTGAAAGAGAAACTCCAGTTCATGAAGATGGACGCGAGCTTTCTGCAGCGCGCGGTCAACGAGGGCTTCTCCGGCGGCGAGAAGAAGCGCAACGAGATCCTGCAGATGCTGGTGCTCCAGCCGAAGCTCGCGATGCTCGACGAGATCGACTCCGGGCTCGACATCGACGCCATGAAGGTCGTGGCCGACGGCGTCAACAGCCTGCGTGCCGATGAGCGCGCCATCCTGCTGGTCACCCACTACCAGCGTCTTCTGGACTACATCGTGCCGGACAAGGTGCACGTGCTGGTCGATGGTCGCATCGTCAAGACCGGCGACGCCGAGCTTGCCAAAGAGCTCGAGGCAAACGGATACGAAGGCATCGAGGAGTCCGCGGCATGAGCGACACCCAGACCTTTCTGGATACGTTGAAAACGCGCAGCGCGCAGTACGCCGGCGAGCCGAGCTGGATCGCCGCGCGCCGTCAGGCGGGTGCGGCCCGCTTCGAGGCGATGGGCTTTCCCACCCGCCGCGACGAGGAGTGGAAGTACACCGACGTGCGTGCCATCGCCCAGGGCAACTTCAAGCTCGCCGATGACGTTGCTTTCTCCCAGGCCCAGGCGGCGGCGCTGGCGCTGCCCGTCGAGGCGCACAGGCTCTCTTTCGTCGATGGCGTCTTCGCCCCCGGGCTTTCCGATATCGAGGCGCTGCCCCAGGGCGTGCAGGTGATGCCGCTTTCCAAGGCGCTTGCCGAGAACCACGAAGCCGTGGGCGGGCCGCTGGGTCGGCTGACCGGCGTCGACTTCTCGGCCTTCGCCGCGCTCAACACCGCGTTCATGGAAGAGGGCGCGGTGGTGCGCATCGCTCCGAACACCGTGGTCGAGAAGCCGATCGTGCTGCAGTTTCTCTCTCGCGAGGGCGAGGCGGTGATGTGCCACCCGCGCATTCTCGTCGAGGCCGGCGCTCGCAGTGAAGCCACCGTGATCGAGCACTACGCCGGCGAAGAGAACGCCGCCAACTTCACCAACGTGGTGGCGGAACTGATGCTCGATCGCGGCGCGATCCTGCATCACTACAAGCTTCAGGAAGCGCCGGTCGGGGACTTCCACGTGGCGAGCATCCACGTGGAGCAGAGCCGCGACAGCGTCTACACCTCCTACAACCTGAACCTGGGCGGGGCACTGGCGCGCAACGACATCATCAGCGATCTCAACGGCGAAAACGCTTATACCAACCTGTACGGGCTGTTCTTCGGCCAGGGTCGCCAGCACGTGGACAACCACACCAAGGTGAACCACAACGCGCCGCTGACCTTCTCCAACGAGAACTACAAGGGCATCCTCGGCGATCGCGCCCACGGCGTGTTCAACGGCCGCGTTTACGTCAAACGCGACAGCCAGAAGATCGAGGGTTTCCAGAGCAACCAGAACCTGCTGCTTTCGGATCGCGCCCAGATCGACGCCAAGCCCGAGCTCGAGATCTACGCCGACGACGTCAAGTGCTCCCACGGTACCACCACCGGCCAGCTCGACGAGGACGCGGTCTACGCCCTGCGTACCCGCGGCATCGACGAGGCCACCGCCCGTGGCCTGCTGACCCTGGCGTTTGCCGGTGAGGTGCTCGAGCAGGTGGCGCTGGATGCCATCGCCGAGCGGGTGGAACTCGCCGTGGCGGGCAAGCTGCCGGAGCGCTTCAACCTGGCAGGACTGGTCGAAGCCGCCGCCGCGCTCAACGAGTAACCAGGAGCCAACATGTCCGATACCGCGATTGACACACTCCGCGCCGGCGCCAGGTTCGACGTCGAAGCGCTGCGCGCGCAGTTCCCGATACTGCGCCGCGAAGTGCACGGCAAGCCGCTGGTCTACCTGGACAACGCCGCGACCAGCCAGACGCCTCAGGCGGTCATCGACGTGTTCGGCGACTACTACGCGCGGCTCAATGCCAATATCCACCGCGGCCTGCATACGCTGGCCGACGAGGCGACGGCGGCCTTTGAGGCCACCCGCGCCCGGGTCAAGGCGTTCCTGAACGCCGAGGATGCTCGCCAGATCGTCTTCACTCGCGGTACCACCGAGGCGATCAACCTGGTGGCCCAGAGCTTTGGGCGCCAGAATCTCGGCCCGGGCGACGAAGTGCTGATCTCGATGCTGGAGCACCACTCCAACATCGTGCCCTGGCAACTGCTGGCCGCCGAGCGCGGTGTTACCCTCAAGGTGATTCCGGTGGACGAGCGCGGGGCGCTCGACATGCAGGCTTACCGGTCACTGCTTGGCGAGCGCACGAAGCTCGTGGCGGTCAACCACGTCTCCAACGCTCTGGGTACCATCAACCCGGTCAAGGAGATGGCGCGCCTCGCCCATGCGCAGGGCGCGGTCATCCTGATCGACGGTGCCCAGGCCGCCCCCCACCAGGCGATCGACGTGCAGGACATCGACGCCGATTTCTACGCGTTTTCCGGCCACAAGGTATACGGCCCTACCGGGGTTGGCGTGCTCTACGGCAAGAAAGCGCTGCTGGACGCCATGCCGCCCTGGCAGGGCGGGGGCGAGATGATCAAGACCGTCTCCTTCGAGCCCTCCGGCACCACCTTCGCCGAGACGCCCCACAAGTTCGAGGCGGGAACGCCGGCGATCGCCGAGGTGATCGCCCTGGGACGGGCGCTTGCGTGGGTCGAGGAGATCGGCGTCGCGGCCATCGGCGAGTGGGAGTCGGTTCTGCTCGATCACGCCACGCGCGCCGTGGGTCGCATCGACGGGCTCAAGATCATCGGCACCGCGCCGCACAAGGCTGGGGTGCTGTCCTTCGTGGTGGACGGTGCCCACTCCCAGGACATCGGGCTTCTGATCGACCAGCTCGGGGTGGCGATTCGCACCGGCCATCACTGCGCCCAGCCGCTTCTGCACCATTTCGGCGTGGAAGCGACGTGCCGGGCCTCGTTCGCGGCGTATAATACGCTCGAGGAGGTCGATGTCTTCGTCGCCGCCCTCGAGCGCGTCATCGGCATGGTGAGATAAGCGTATGGATATCGAGCAAGTCGCGAGCCTCTCGCGCGGCCAGAAACTGCCGCTGCAGCGCGACGTCGAGGCGATCGCCATTCCCTTCGGCACCGTCCAGACCCTGGCCGAGGACAGCGAGGTCAGCGTGATGCAGGCCAAGGGCAGCTCGGTCAGCGTGGGCTTCGAAGGGCGCCTCTACCTGATCGAGGGGCGTCACCTGGATGCGCTGGGGCTCGAGCCGTTGCCGACGCCGACCCTCGACGAGTCGGCAAGCGAGGAGGAAATCGAGGCCTTCGTGTGGGATCAACTACGCACCTGCTTCGACCCGGAGATTCCGGTCAACATCGTCGACCTGGGGCTCGTTTACGGCTGCCGGATCGATCGCTTGATTTCTGGTGAGCGCATGGTGACCGTTCGCATGACGTTGACTGCCCCTGGCTGCGGCATGGGCGAGGTGATCGCCGCCGACGCGCGCAGCAAGATCCTCGGCGCGCCGCAGATCTCGAAGGTGCACACCGAAATCGTCTTCAGCCCGCCCTGGAGCCGGGACATGATGAGTGATGAGGCCAAGCTTGAGCTCGGGATGTTCTAAGCCGTGTACGTCGCGCGATGCCTAGCCAGGTGATGCGCGCGATCAGGTGGGTATTGGTAGCGCTGGCGGCCCTGGGGCTGCTGGCGGCCTTCGTGTTCGTGGCCTGCAACCTCTGGGTGCTGGCGAGCACCGCCCGCTATATCGACAGCCGTGTCGAGCAGTGCCGTCCGGGCGACGTGGCGGTGGTGTTCGGCACCTCCAACTGGACGCGCAGCGGGCTCAAGAATCCGCATTTCAACGCCCGCATGCGTACCTCGGCGAACCTGATCCATCGCCTCAGCGTCAACCATCTCCTGCTTTCCGGCGACAACCGGACCCAGGCCTACAACGAGCCGCGCGCCATGTGGCGAGAGCTGCACCGGCGCGGCGTGCCTTCCCACCAGATGACGCTCGATTTCGCCGGCTTCAGCACCTATGACACCCTGGCGCGGGCGCGCGACGTCTTTCAGCTCGAACAGGCGGTGCTGGTGACCCAGAGCTGGCATCTGCCGCGGGCGGTCTACATCGCGCGTTCGCTCGGCATGGAAGTCACCGGCTGCGTGGCGGAACAGCGCCGGGTGGCGGGTGAGTGGCGACTGCGGCTGCGCGAGGTGGCCGCCCGGGTCGCGACGCTGGGCGATCTCTACCTGTGGGGGCGCAAGCCCTATTTCCTCGGGCCGGTCGAGCCCATCGAGCTGGTCGACGACCCCGTCGATGAAGCGCTCAATGAGCGCGCGCCGGCACCGCTGGTCTACCGCGTGCCGCTGTTCGAGACCGCACCGGCACCAGCGCCAACTCGCGAGCCCGACGACGAACGTGCCACCGAAGAAGGCATCGACACGCCGGAGCCGGGGCGCGACTAGCGCTTGATGCGCTGCTTCTGCAGGTTGTAGAGCTCGCGAATCAGCTGGCGGCACGCCTTCATGCACTCGTCGATGACGGGCTCGATGGGCTCGGGCAGCGGGTGGGTGAAAAGGGTGGAGAGCGCCTGCATCAGCACGCGTTCCTGCTCCAGCAGCTCGCCGATCAACACCTGGCTATCGTTGCCCACGAAGCTTTTCAGGCGGCTCCAGAGCCACAGGAAGTCGTCGCGCTCGACGTCGGCATCGCGGGGCAGCATCTTGAGGTGGGTGCGCGCAAGCCCTTGCAGGGTGCGCATCTGCTTCAGGCGTTCGGCGTAGTAGGGTTTCAGCGCGTCGCGCAGCGAAGGGCGCAGGCGTTCGAGGTTGTCCTGGAAATAGTCAATACTGTCGGCCAGCGCTTCCAGCACGCTGTCCATCGCCACTTGGCGATTATCAAGAAACATGAGCGTCTACCTCCTTCGGTGACGCAAATTGTGGCGGGGGTGGCGCTCTTTTGCCACCCCTTGCGCGGATTATTTTCGGCGTTCGGCCTTAGCCTTTAGGCTTGGGCGGCACCTTGCGCGTGGCGGTGGCGTTCTTCTCGATATGCTCGATGATCATCCCGGCGATGTCCTTGCCGGTCGCGGTCTCGATGCCCTGAAGCCCCGGCGATGAGTTGACCTCCATGATCACCGGGCCGTGGTTGGCGCGCAGCAGGTCGACGCCTGCGACCTGCAGTCCCATCGCCTTGGCGGCGCGGATCGCCGTCGAGCGCTCCTCCGGGGTGATGCGGATGACGCTGGCGGTGCCGCCGCGGTGCAGGTTGGAGCGAAACTCGCCTTCGGCGGCCTGGCGCTTCATGGTGGCGACCACCTTGTCACCGATCACGAAGCAGCGAATGTCCGCCCCGCGCGCCTCCTTGATGTACTCCTGCACCATGATGTTGGCCTTCATGCCCATGAACGCCTGGACCACGGATTCCGCGGCCTGGTTGGTTTCGGCGAGCACCACGCCGATGCCCTGGGTGCCCTCCAGCAGCTTGATGACCAGCGGCGCGCCCTTGACCATGGTGATCAGGTCGGGGATATCGTCCGGGGAGTGGGCGAAGCCGGTGATCGGAAGCCCGAGCCCCTTGCGCGACAGAAGCTGCAGCGAGCGCAGCTTGTCGCGCGAGCGGGTGATGGCCACCGAGTCGTTGACCACGTAGGTGCCCATCATCTCGAACTGGCGCAGCACCGCACAGCCGTAGAAGGTGATCGAGGCGCCGATGCGCGGGATCACCGCATCGAAACGTTCGATCTCTGCGCCCTTGTAATGGATCGACGGGTGGTGGGCGGCGATGCTCATGTAGCAGCGCAGCGTATCGACCACCCGTGCCGTATGACCGCGCGCTTCCGCGGCCTCGATCAGCCGACGAGTCGAGTAGAGGTTGCGGTTACGCGATAGCAGGGCAATGTGCATTCAAAACTCCGGGCTAGAAGGGTGACGCGTCTTGGAAAGAGTCAGGGTTCGCCGTGCAGGAAGGCGGCACCCGGGGCGACCAGCAAGCGGCGCATGGCGCGACGCCCGAGAAGCATGGGGTGGCGCATGTTGCTGCGGTCGGTCAGCGTCAGCTCCACGGGAAAGTGGAGGTCGCCAAGCTGCATCGGCGTTCGGATCACGTAGCGCCACTCGCTGTGACCGTTGGAGCTGGTGACGCGCCGGCGGTCGTGCAGATGCAGGGTATAGCGGTGTCCCGGGGTATCCGGGCCGCCGCTATGGGTAATGAAACTGATCCAGAGCTGGCCGTTGGCATCCTCTTCGGTGGTGATCTCCTCAGCGTGAAGGGCCGAGGTGCGCGCGCCGGTATCGGCCTTGCAGCAAAGATGAAGCCCGAGTTCGGGCAGCGTGACCATCTCGCGCCGCCCGATGACGGCTTTCGCCTGGTAGGGTAGTTCCTTCACGATTGCTCCTCACGTGCAGGTCATCCGCGCGGCGCGATGGTCGGCATCACGCCTGGCGAAGAAAACGAAATCCGCTGTATCAACGTTAGTGGCGCGGGGCGATATTCGCCAGCCGCGCATGGATAGCCCCGCCCTCGGGGGCGTCGCGCAAGGTCATCAACACCAGAAGCCTGAGGCGGGGAATCAGCGCGATGTCGCGAACCACGCCGGCGAAATTGGCGTCGGGGCGCTCGGCGAGTCGCGTCAAGAAGAGCGGCAGGCGCGTGGCGTCTTCCAGAAGCGTCCAGCCGCGCCCGGCAATGGCCGCCAGCAGATCCGGCCCGCAGGCATCGGTATCCTCGAGCAGGCTCTGGTACCAGGCGCCGACGGCGGCCAGCGGGCTGGCGCCCACACCGCGCACGCAGGCGCACAGGGTCTCGACGTCGCCGGCGTGCGCGGCGCGCTCGCCCCGGTCGATCAGCGCAGTGACCAGGGCGTCGCTCGGCGTACAGTGCTCGAAACACAGGCAGAGCGCTCGAATCACCTCGGCGTCGAAGCGCTCTTCGCCTATCAGGCGCGCCAGGGTGTCTTGCGCGGCGGCGTCGCTGCGCACGGCGAAGTCCGCCACGCCCTGGAGCCCCAGCGCCTGCCAGTCGATGCTCTGCTGGCCGCTCAGGTAGGCCTCCACCGGCTCGAAGTGCTGGCTGGCGGGAAGGTTCTGGTCGGCGGTGGCACGGGCATTGAGCATCGCCTGGAAGGGCAGGCTCGGCGTGAAGGCCAGCGGGTTGTCCTGCATGAAGTGCTCGACCCGGGCGGCCTCGCCCTGGCCCAGCGTCGCGACGTTGCGCCCCAGCGTCTCCACCAGGCGATTCAAGAAGCCATCGCGCGAGGCGGGGGAGAGCAGGCCCTGCTCGTCCAGCGGCAGGGCCAGAAACCACACCGCCGGCTCCGCCATGTCGCCGATACGAAACAGCGCGGCGATGCGCGCCTGGCCCTGCCAGGGCTCCGGCCACGGCTGCTCGCCGCGCTCGAAGCCCGCCAGCGTCTCGGAGCGGCAGGGCGCCACGCGCCGGCCCATGTGATAGAGCGCCACCTCGGCGCCGCTTCGCTCGAAGAATTCGCCGAGCGTGTTGAGTGCTTGCATAGCTACCTTCCCTTTCGCAGGCCTGCACTCTACCTTGACCGGCGCATACTGTCAGCCTCGTTGAGCGATCAAAAAGTGAACAAGTCGTGAGAGTACCCGTCCCGGCTGGCGCTACGCCATCTTTCCAGAGTTTATCCACAGCCTCTTGCAGGTTTTCTGTGAATCTGTGAGTAACCAAGGTCGGGCTTGCGCGCATGGCAACCCAGGGTCAGAAAGGCGATAATGGGCGCTCCATGCACCGACCTTCCCAGGAGCCCATGAGCGTTCATCAATCGCTTGCCAAGGCGCTGCTCGAGCTCGAAGCCGCCATGAAAGCCGCCGACCTCTGGCGAATGCCCACCCCCGAGCCCCAGGCCTTCGAAAGCCGCGAGCCGTTCTGCGTCGATACCATGTCGCTGCCCCAGTGGATACGCTTCGTGTTCATCGCAAGGCTCAACGCGCTGATCGATGCCGGCGCGCCGATGCCTGCCAAGTGCGAGGTGGCCCCCGCCATGGCGGCCTACCTGCAGCAGGAGAAAAAGCGCGCCAGCGACCAGCTGCTGGTCATCCAGGCCGTCGAGCGCGTCGACACGCTGGTCACCGAGAACTAGCCGCGTGCTAACGAAAGCGGCCCGCCACCTTGCCAGGTGCCGGGCCGCTTTGCTCTTCAGGGCCGCCTAGAAGCGGTAGCTGAGCCCCGCCATCACCACCACCGGATCGATCTCCACGCGCCCGGCGCTTTCACCGGCCACCGTCGCGTCGCTGTCGATGTCCAGATACCAGGCGGCGGCGTTCAGTGCCCAGTGCTCGTCGATCACGAGATCCACCCCGAGCTGGCCGGCCACGCCCCAGCTGTCGTCCAGCTCGAGGCCCACGCCGTCGATATCCACCTGTTCGCTTGAGAAGCGCGTGTAGTTGACCCCGGCACCCAGGTAGGGCTGAACGCGAGACAGCGTGCCGCCCAGCGGGTAGTACTGAAGGGTCAGCGTCGGCGGCAGGTGCTTGGTGGAGGCGATGTTGGCGTCGTTCAGGCGAATGTCGTGCTCGAAGGGGAGTGCGGCCAGAAGCTCGACGCCGAGCTTGTCGGTGAAACGGTAGCCCAGGGTGAAGGCGAAGTCGCTCTTGTCCCGAACGTCCACGCCAAGCTCGCCAAGGGCCGTGTCGAGCGTGCCGTTGTCGCTTTTCGGCGACACCTTGGCCACACCGATGCGGGTATAGAGATCGCCCGCGCCGTAGGCGAGCGCCTGGCTGCTGGCGGCCAGCGCAAGACTTGCGGCAATGAAGGTGACGAGCGTTTTGTGGCCCATGTCGATACTCCTCGATAGGTGGTGACGCGATGTGGAAGGCGTGGTCACAGGGTATCGGCTGGCGAGTCGGCGGTTATTGACCTGGAACAATCGGCCACGAAAAAGGCCGCCCGAAGGCGGCCTTGAAGCTGCGAGAGCGCTCAGCGCTCGATGTGACGATACTCGTTGGCGTCGGCAGTGGCACGGCTGACCACCACGATGGCGATCAGCGAGGCGATGAAGCCGGGAATGATCTCGTAGACGCCGGGGCCGCCCAAGAACTCGGCGTTGTAGCCCAGCGCGATCCAGATCATCACGGTCGCCGCACCCACCACCATCCCGGCGATGGCGCCGGAACCGTTGGTACGCTTCCACATCAATGACAGCAGGATCAGCGGACCGAAGGCCGCGCCGAAGCCGGCCCAGGCGTTGCTGACCAGCCCCAGCACCTGGGACTCCGGGTCCGAGGCGATGATCGCCGCGACGATGCCCACCAGCGCCACGCTGATCCGGCCCACGGTCACGGTCTGCTTCTCGGAGGCGTTCCTGTTCAAGAAGAGCCGGTAGAAGTCCTCGGTGAGCGAGGAGGAGGCGACCAGCAGCTGGCTCGAGATGGTGCTCATCACCGCCGCCAGCAGCGCCGCGTAAAGGAAGCCGGTGATCAACGGGTGGAACAGCAGGTCCGCCAGGATGATGAAGATCGTCTCGGGGTTGTCCACGGTCATGCCGTTACGCACCGCGTAGGCGCGTCCGAAGAGGCCCAGCGACACCGCGCCGATCAGCGAGATCGCCATCCAGCTCATGCCGATGTTGCGCGCCGTCGGCACGTCCTTGAGGTTTCTGATCGCCATGAAGCGCACGATGATGTGCGGCTGGCCGAAGTAGCCAAGCCCCCAGGTCACCGCCGAGAGCCAGCCGATGAAGGTCAGCCCCGCCGTCCAGGAGAGCAGCGTGGGGTCAACGCTGTTCAAGGTGTCAGACGCCTGGGTGAAGCCGCCGCCACCTTCACCGAACAGTACCACCGCCGGCATGATGATCAGCGCCAGCATCATGATGCAGCCCTGCACGAAGTCGGTCAGGCTGACCGCCAGGAAACCGCCCACCACGGTGTAGATCAGGACCACGCCAAGGGTGATGATGATGCCGGTGGCGTAGTCGCTCAGCCCGCCGATGTCGATCACCCCGGCAAAGGCGCTCTCGAACAGCCGCCCGCCGGCGACCAGACCCGAGGCGGTATAGACGGCGAAGAAGATCACGATGACGATCGCCGATACCGTGCGCAGCGACAGCGCCCGGGTCGGGAAGCGGTTGGCCAGGAACGCCGGGATGGTGATGGCGTTGCCGTAGTGCACCGTCTGCTCGCGCAGGCGCGGCGCCACGAGAAGCCAGTTGAAGAACGCCCCGACGAACAGCCCGATGCCGATCCAGGCCGAACCGAGCCCGGAGACGAACATCGTCCCGGGAAGGCCCAGCAGCAGCCAGCCGCTCATGTCCGAGGCACCGGCGGAGAGCGCGGCCACCTTGGGACTCAAGGTGCGCCCGCCCAACACGTAGTCCTCGGAGGTCGAGGTGGAGGTGCGCATGGCATAGACGCCGATGCCGATCATGAGCGCGAAGTATGCGAAAAGACTGATCCAGACGCCGATATCCATAGAATTTCCCCTGTTGATCGAATCCAAAGTCCGACACGACATGTTGTTGTTGGCACGCAGGTCGCTGCCCGGTACCGATTTACTTCACCCCCCGCAGGGGGTGAGTGTCAAGGCGCCTCCGACACCGGGGTCAATCGTCGCCCAGGGCCAGCAGCGAGGCGTTGCCGCCCAGCGCCGCCGTGTTGTTGGTGACGGTCTTCTCGGTGACGAAGCGCTGCAGGTAGTGCGGCCCGCCCGCCTTGGGGCCGGTGCCGGAAAGGCCCTGGCCGCCGAAGGGCTGCACGCCCACCACGGCGCCGATGATATTACGATTGATGTAGACGTTGCCCACCCGGATGCGCCGGGCGATCTCGGCGGCGAAGGACTCGTTGCGGCTGTGCACGCCGAAGGTCAGCCCGTAGCCGCGCCCGTTGATGGCATCGATCACCCGATCGATGTCGCGGGACTTGTAGCGCACGATGTGCAGTATTGGTCCGAACTGCTCGCGCTCCAGTGCCTCGATGCCGTCGATGACGAAGGCCACCGGCGCCACGAAGGTGCCGTTCTGGGTATGCTCGGCGGCCATCGAGGCCTCGGCGACCAGCCGGCCTTCGTCCTTGAGCGTCTGGATGTGGGCCAGAAGCCCCTTGCGCGCATCCTCGTCGATCACCGGGCCGACGTCGGTGCCCAGGTCGCGCGGGTCGCCGATGTGCAGCTCGCTCATCGCCCCCTTGAGGATCTCGATCACCCGATCCGCCACGTCCTCCTGCAGGTAGAGCACCCGGAGCGCCGAGCAGCGCTGGCCGGCGCTCTGGAACGCCGACTGGATCACGTCGACCACCACCTGCTCCGGCAGGGCGGTGGAGTCCACGATCATCGCGTTCATGCCGCCGGTCTCGGCGATCAGGGTCGGCAGCGGCGCGTTCTCGCGGGCGGCGAGGGCGCGGTTGATGATCTGCGCGGTGTCGGTGCCGCCGGTGAACACCACGCCGGTGATGCGTGGGTCCGAACTCAGCACGCTGCCCACGGTCGGGCCGTCGCCGGGCAGAAGCTGCACCACGTCGCGCGGCATGCCGGCTTCATGCAGAAGCTCGATGACGCGGTGGGCGATGATCGAGGTCTGCTCCGCGGGCTTGGCGAGCACGGTGTTGCCGGCCACTGCCGCGGCGACGATCTGGCCGCAGAAGATCGCCACCGGGAAGTTCCACGGGCTGATCGCGGCGAACACGCCCTTGCCGCCCATGCTCAAACGGTTGGACTCGCCGGTCGGGCCGGGCAGCTCGATCACCTCGCCGAACGACTCCTCGGCGCGCATGGCGTAGTAGCGGCAGAAGTCCACCGCCTCCTTGATCTCGTCGACACCGTCGGTCAAGAGCTTGCCGCCTTCCCGCGAGCAGAGCGCCATCAGCTCCGCCATGTGCTCTTCCATCAGATCCGCCAGGCGGCGCAGGATTGCGGCGCGCTCGGCAACCGGCGTGGCGTCCCAGCGCGGGAACGCTTCCCAGGCGGCATCGACCGCTTGCCTTGCCTGCTCCTGGCTCGTCCACTGCACGGTGCCCACGCTCTGGCCACGATCATAAGGCGACGTCACCCGGTGGGTGTTGGCCGCATCGTCGGCCACCTCGACGGCGAGCAGCGGCTTGACCGCGTACTGCTTGTCCATGAACGAGGCCATCTTCTCCATCAGCGGCTCATAGTGGCTTCGGATGTTCAGGTTCACCCCGCGCGAGTTCTTGCGCTTGGGCCCGTAGATGTCGCGGGGCTGCGGAATGCGCGCATTGGCGAAGGTCTTGTACTGCTTGAGGGTTTCCACCGGGTGCTGGCAGAGCCACTCGACCGGCACGTCCGGGTCGACCAGCTGGTGGACGAAGGAGGAGTTGGCGCCGTTTTCCAGAAGCCGTCGCACCAAGTAGGGGAGCAGGTCCTTGTGGGCACCGACCGGGGCGTAGATGCGGCAGTAGGTGCCGTCCGGGGCGCGCGTCAGGGCGGCGTCGTAGAGCGCCTCGCCCATGCCGTGCAGGCGCTGGAACTCGAACGGCCGGCGATGGCGGTTGGCGAGCTCGACGATGGCGGTGACGGTATGCGCGTTGTGGGTGGCGAACTGCGGGAAGATGCGCCCGCGGGTGTCTTCCGAGAGCAGGAACTGGGCGCAGGCGAGATACGCCACGTCGGTGCACGCCTTGCGGGTGTAGACCGGGTAGCCGTCGACGCCGAGCTGCTGGGACTCCTTGATCTCGCTGTCCCAGTAGGCACCTTTCACCAGGCGCAGCGGAATCTCGTCGCCCTGCAGGTCCGCCAGGCGGTTCAGGTAGTGCAGCACCGGCAGCGCGCGCTTGGAGTAGGCCTGGACCACCAGGCCGAAGTGGCCCCAGCCGCGGGCAGCATCGCTTTCGTAGATGGCGCGGAACACCTCGAGCGACAGCTCCAGGCGATCGACCTCCTCGGCATCGACGGTCAGCGCCACGTCGAGCTCGCGGGCGCGACGCACCAGCTTCACCACGGTGTCGACGAGCTCGGCGAGCACCTGCTCGCGGCGGCCGAACTCGTAGCGCGGGTGCAGCGCCGAGAGCTTGATCGAGACCGACGGTTTGGGCGTCTTGTCGCTCAGCCGCTGGGAGGTCTTGCCGACGGCCTCGATGGCGCGGGCGTAGTCGTCGAAGTAGCGCTTGGCGTCATCACGGGTACGCGCGGCTTCGCCGAGCATGTCGTAGGAGTAGGTGTAGCCCTTGTTGAACAGCGGCTTCGAGCGCTTGAGCGCCTCGTCGATGTTGCGCCCGAGCACGAACTGCTTGCCCATGATCTTCATCGCCTCGACCATGGCGCGGCGAATCACCGGCTCGCCCAGGCGGTTGACCATGCGGTTGATGAAGGTGGCGGGCTGGCCTTCCCGCGGGTGGTCGAGCTTGAGCACCCGACCGGTCATCAGAAGCCCCCAGGTCGAGGCGTTGACCATCCACGAATCGCTCTTGCCGACGTGGGACTGCCAGTCCGCCGGACCAAGCTTGTCCTCGATCAGCGCGTCCGCCGTGACCTTGTCGGGGATGCGCAGCATCGCCTCGGCCAGGCACATCAGCATCAATCCCTCGTGGGTATCGAGGCTGTACTGCTGCAACAGCTCGTCGATGGTATCCACCGCGGTATCCATCTTGCGCACGTCGCGCACGAGTTCGGCGGTACTGCTGCCGATGCGCTCGAAGTCCTCGCGACCCACGTCGAGCACCTTGATCAGCTCATGGACGTAGCTGTCCTCGTCGACGATGTAGTGGTCGCTGACGGTGGCGAGCAGCGTGTCGAGGTCGGTTTGCCAGACGGCAGGATCACGCATTTTCTTGGCGTTGAGCATTGTGGCCCCCGGTATCTGAGAGAGGAAAAAACTGGTGGTCTACCCGATGACGAACGAATGTAGAGCGCCAGGCGCACGGTTGTATGTCGGTTTCATGGCAAAACGTGTCAATTTCACGGCAAGCGCGACGTATCGTCACATTCTCTCGCGTTCAGGAGTTTTGCGCCGAACCGGCAGGGCGGCGCTTGCCCAGCGCCCGGCGAGACGTCCGGGCGGCACCTTCCACATCGAGCGCGGCCGCGTCTTCCTGGCGCAGCGAGCGCGGCGAAAGCCCGTAGCTGCGTCGAAACGCGTGGGAGAGCGCGCTCTGGTTGGCGAAACCCGTCTGGATGGCGATGTCGGTCAGCGGCATCCGGCTTCGGGTGATCAGCTCGCGCGCGGCGTTCAGGCGCTTGCGGCGCACGTACTGCCAGGGCGAAAGCCCGGTCTGGCTGCGAAAACGCTCGGAAAAATGCGCCTCGGAAAGGCAGGCGATGCGGGCAAGATCCGCCACCCGCAGCTCGTCGGCCAGGTGGGCAGCGATGAAGCGGTCGATGGGAGCGAGATCCAGCCGGCGCCGGCCGTCGGCGAGCGGCGCGGTGAGACGCGCCTTGAGGGCGCCGAGCAGCGTGGCGGCCAGCCGGTCGGGCTGGTGCGCGTCGTTGCCGTGGCGCCCCTGGAGCAGCTCGCTTTCGACGAACGCCAGATAGTGGCGGAGCGAGCCGTCGAGGGCGAAGAAGCGCGGGGCGTCGAACAGTGCGATCAGCTCGCGGTGCTC
>NZ_JAMZBC010000023.1 GCF_024158715.1 Halomonas sp. 707D7
GTGCAGCTCGGCGTGCTGTTCGAGCCACTGCTCGACCAGCTCCTGGGTGTCGCGGCTGCCGGCGTCGAGCTTCAAGACGCTCACGGTCAGCGCCAGCTGCTGGCGGTCGATGTCGTCGCGGAAGGTTTCGCGGGCCTGGGCCTGCCAGGCGTCGCGCACCTCGAGCTGGGTGACCTGGTGGGTCATCCAGGGAAGCTCCAGGCGATTGCCGATCTCATAGAACACTTCCGCCACGCGCTGGGGCTTCTCGTTGGTGGCGCGCGCGGCGTGGATGATGCCGAGCCCGGCGTAGAGGCTGCTGGAAGCCGCCACGGTCGAGGCCAGCGCCTCGGGCACGCCGTCTTCGATCAAGTCGTCGCGACGCTGCCGCCACGCCGCGAGCTCCTCGCCGCTCAGCAGATCGCCGATACCCTCCTGGAGCTGGGCCAGGCGCGGGGCGAAGTACTCGATGGTGTCCTGGGTGGAGAGCCCCAGGTGCAGGCGCACGAACCAGCGCGTGGCGCGGCGCACCATGCGCATCAAATCGAGCATCATGGCGTACTGCACGCGGTTGGGCACCTGGTTGTCCAGCGCCTCGATCTGGCCCCACAGCTCCTTGAGGTTGAACGCATCCCGGGCGACCACGTAGGCCCGGGCGATGTCCGCCCGGCCCGCACCGGTGGAGTCCATCAGCCGGCGCACGAAGACGATGCCCATGCGATCCACCAGGTCGTTGGCCACCTGGGTGGCGACGATCTCGCGCTTGAGCCGGTGCTCGTACATCTCGGTCGGGTAGCGCTCGACCAGCACCGAGGGGAACAGGTTCTCCAGGTGGCGATGGATGTAGGGGTCATCCGGCACGTCGGACTTGATCAGGTCGCCCTTGAGCGTGCTCTTGGCGTAGGAGATCAATACGGAAAGCTCCGGCAGGCGCATGCCTTCGCTGTTGCCGGCGCGCTCCTTGAGGCTCTCGTCGGACGGCAGGAACTCGAGTTCGCGGTCGATCTGGCCGGCGTTCTCCAGCTCGCTGATGAAGCGCCGGTAGGGCCCCGCGCCCTGGCGCGACAGTATCTCGGAGAGATCGATCGCCTGGGTCTGGCGGTAGTTGTCGCGAATCACCAGGTCCGCCACTTCGTCGGTCATGTCCGCCAGCAGTTCGTTGCGCTGCTTCTCGGTCATGTCGCCGCGGGTGACCACCTCGTCGATCAGGATCTTGATGTTGACCTCATGGTCGGAGCAGTTGACCCCGCCGGCGTTGTCGATGAAGTCGGTGTAGACGCGCACGCCCTTGGCGGCGGCTTCCATGCGCCCGCGCTGGGTCAAGCCGAGGTTGCCGCCCTCGCCCACAACGCGGCAGTTGAGCTCGCGTCCGTTGATGCGCAGGCTGTCGTTGGCCTTGTCGCCCACGTCGGCGTCGGTCTCGCCGGAGCCCTTCACGTAGGTGCCGATACCGCCGTTCCAGATCAGGTCAACCTTGGCCTTGAGCATGGCGTTGATCAGCTCGCTGGGCGAGAGTCTCTCGGCCTCGATGCCGAACACCTCGGCCATCTCCTCGGAGATCGTGATCGACTTCGCGCTGCGGCTGAACACGCCGCCGCCCTTGGAGATCAGCTCCTGGCTGTAGTCTTCCCAGCTCGAGCGCGGCATCTCGAACAGCCGCTTGCGTTCGGCGAAGGAGGCCTCGGGGTCCGGGTGCGGGTCGATGAAGACGTGCAGGTGGTTGAAGGCGCCGACCAGCTTGATCTTGTCCGAGAGCAGCATGCCGTTGCCGAACACGTCGCCGGCCATGTCGCCGATGCCGACCACGGTGAACGGGTCCTGCTGGGTGTCCAGGTCCAGGTTCTTGAAGTGGCGCTTGACGGACTCCCAGGCGCCGCGAGCGGTGATCGCCATCTTCTTGTGGTCGTAGCCGTTGGCCCCGCCGGAAGCGAAGGCGTCGCCCAGCCAGTGGCCGTACTCCAGCGAGATCTCGTTGGCGATATCGGAGAACGACGCCGTGCCCTTGTCCGCCGCGACCACCAGATAGGTATCGTCATCGTCGTGGCGCACCACGTTCTTGGGCGGCACGACTTCGCCGCCCACCAGGTTGTCGGTGACGTCGAGCAGCGCGCGGATGAAGGTCTGGTAGCAGGCGATGCCCTCTTTCTGCTGGGTCTCGCGGTCGGCGTTCTCCGGCATGCGCTTGCACACGAACCCGCCCTTGGCGCCCACCGGCACGATCACCGCGTTCTTGACCTGCTGCGCCTTGACCAGCCCCAGGATCTCGGTGCGGTAGTCCTCCTGGCGATCCGACCAGCGCAGCCCGCCGCGGGCCACCTTGCCACCGCGCAGGTGCACGCCTTCCACGCGCGGCGAGCACATGAATATCTCGAAGGCCGGGCGCGGCTTGGGAATGCCGGTCACCCTGGAGGGCTCGAGCTTGTAGGCGATGTAGTCCTTGAAGCCGCCTTCCGGGGTACGCTGGTAGTAGTTGGTGCGCAGCGTTGCCTTGATCAGCTCCATCATGCGCCGCAAGAGCTGGTCGTCGGTCAGGCTCGCCACGCCTTCGAGCTGCTCCAGCAGGCGCTGTTCGCAGTCGTCGGTGTCGTGGTTTTCCAGGCTCGGGTCGAAGCGCGTGGTGAAAAGCTCCACCAGGGCGTGGGTGATCTTCGGGTAGTTGGCGAGGGTGGCGGCGATGTAGTCCTGGGACATGCCGAAGCGGATCTGCTTCAGGTAGCGCGCATAGCCGCGCAGCATCGCTACTTCGCGCCAGTCGAGCCCGGCGCCCAGCACCAGCCGGTTGAAGGTGTCGTTGTCCGCCTCGCCCGCCCAGATGCGCTTGAACGCCTCGCTGAAGGTATCGCGCATCTGGCTCATGTCGACGCCGGCCCGGCCGTGCTCGAGTTCGAAGTCGTGGATCCAGTAGCGCTCGTCGGGGCCGCTGATGTCGTAGGGCCGCTCGCCGAGCACGCGAAGGCCCAGGTTCTCCATCATCGGCAGCACGTCGGACAGGGGAATCTGGGCGTTGCGGTGGTAGAGCTTGAGGTTCATGCCCCCGTTCTGCTCTTCGATCGGCCGGTAGAGCGACAGCGACAGCCCCTGCTCGCCCTGCAGCGCCAGCAGGTGCTGGATGTCGAACACCGCCGTGCGGGCGTTGAAGTCCTCGCGGTAGCTCGCCGAGAAGGCGTGCTGGAACTGCTCCATCAACGCGTTGGCGCGCTCCTCGCCGAAACCTTCGTGCATGGCCTCCTGGAGCTCGTCGCGCCAGCTGCGCGAGAGCCGGGCGACCTTCTTCTCCAGGTGCTTCAGGTCATAGTCGCTCGGGGCGTCGCCCTTGAAGCGCAGGATCAGCTGGATGCGTGCCAGCACCGACTCCGAGAGATAGGTATTGAAGTCGCCGAAGCGCGCGTCGAGCTCGTCGCAGAGCATCGACTGGATGCGCTGGCGAAGGTCCGTCGAGAACACGTCGCGCGGCACGAACACCAGGCAGGAGTAGAACTTGCCGCTGACGTCGGTGCGAATGAACAGGCGCACCTGGCGACGCTCGCGAATGTTGAGGATGCCCAGCGCCGTCTCGGCAAGCGGCTCGGTGCCGATCTGGAACAGGTCGTCGCGCGGGAACACCTCGAGCACCTGCAGGAGCTGCTTGCCGTTGTGGCCCTGCGGGTTGAAACCGGCGATGTCCATCACCGCCTTCAGCTTGCGGCGCAGAAGCGGAATGTTTCGCGGCGACTCGTTGTAGACCGTCGAGGTGAACAGGCCGAAGAAGCGCCGCTCGCCGATCACGTTGCCGTCGTCGTCGTAGCGGTCGACGGTGATGTAGTCCGGGTAGGTAGGCCGGTGAACGCGGCTGTGGTGCGCGCTCTTGGCGAACGACAGCAGTTGCGGCACCAGCACGAAGCCGTTCTCGTCCTGGCCCTCCTCGGCGCGGATGCGCTCGCGATAGCGCGCCTGGTTCAGACGGAACACGCCCAGCACGCTCTGCGGGTCACGCTTGAGTTCGCCCTCCTCCAGGCGGTACTCGTCGTAGCCGAGGAAGGTGAAGTTGTCCTTCAGGAGCCACTCGAGAAAGGCGATCGCCTCCTCGTGGTCGTCCGGGTCGATCTGCGGCGGGCAGTTCTTCTCGAGCTCCTGGATGGCGGCGGTGATCTGGGCGCACATGGGTTCGAAGTCGTGCACGGCGGTGCGCACGTCGCGCAGCACGTTGTTGAGCTTCTCCTCCATGCTGGCGAGCGACTCGCGGTCGGTGTGGCGGTCGACCTCGATCACGATCAGCGACTCGCGCGCTTCCGGTGCGTTCTCGGCGCGCGGCGAGGTGAGCGTCTCGAGCTGGTCGCGGGCGTCCCGGGCCACGGCGAACACCGCGTTCTGGATCGCGTGGACGGTCAAGCCGCGCCGGTTGAGCTCGATGCGCACCGAGTCGACCAGAAACGGCATGTCCTCGTGGAGCACCGCCACGAAGGTGTGGTTGGACTGCCAGCCGTGCTCCTCGAAGTCCGGGTTGAAGATGCGTACCTTGGGGCTGTCCGGATCGTGATGCTGCAGGAACTGCCAGATCGAGAGCGTGGCGCCGTAGAGATCGTCGAGCCGGCGATCGACCAGGTCCTCGACCGGCACGGTGGCGTAAAAGTGGCGGGCGAAGGCTTCGACACGCGCCGCCCGTTCGGTGCCGAGCCTCGACTCAAGGCGCTCCTGCAGCTGTTTCAAAAGATCCTGCCGACTCTCTTCACTCGCAACGTAGTGCATCCATCACCTCGATTGCCCAAGCCCCATCAGAGGCCAAAAAAACGAACGATCATGGGCCCTTAGGCCATCATGGCGTAGCTTACGCGATTGCCCCGCGCCGCTCTATTCACCTGCCAGCTTTCTCATGGAGTATGCCGCTTCGGCATCAACGCTCGCGCCGCGTCAAGAGCACCCCGCACTCACAGTGGTGGGTAAAGGGAAATTGATCAAACAGCGCGAAGCGCTCGATGTCGTGGGTCCGCGAAAGCTGGGTCAGGTTGTAGGCAAGCGTTGCCGGGTTGCATGAAATATAGACGATCTGCTCGTATTCGCTGACCTGCCGGCAGCTTTCCTCGTCGAGCCCGGCGCGCGGCGGGTCCACCAGCACCGTCGAGAAGTCGTAGCTCGAAAGGTCCATTTCGGCCACGCGCCGCCCGCTCTTCTCGCCCTTGAGCGCCAGCGAAAACTCCTCCGCCGACATGCGCATCACGCTGACGTTGGCCACGTCGTTGGCGGCGACATTGACGTTGGCACTGGCCACCGACGTGCGCGAGATCTCGGTGGCGAGCACGCGGCGAAAGTTCTCGGCCAGCGCCAGGGTGAAGTTGCCGTTGCCGCAGTAGAGCTCGACCAGATCCCGCGCCTGGCTCCCTTGGGTCACGTCGCGCGCCCAGCCGAGCATCTCCTGGCAGATGTGGGCATTGGGCTGGGTGAAGCTGTTCTCCACCTGCTGGTAGTCGAGGGTGCGGCCATCGACGGTGAGCCGTTCCCAGACGTGATCGCGGGTCAGCACCAGGCGCTGCTTGCGCGAGCGGCCGATGATCATGATGCCGAGCTCGTCCTCGAGCGCGCGAGCCTGCGCTTCCCAGTCCGCGTCCAGCGGGCGGTGGTAGATCAGCGTGACCAGCGCCTCGCCGGAGAGCGTGGTCAAAAACTCCACCTGGAAAAGGCGCCGCCTCAGCGTGTCGCTTGCCAGCAGCGCCTCGCGAAGCCTGGGCATCAGGTCGTTGATGCGCGCGCTCGCCACCGGGTACTGGTCCAGGCGCACGACCTTCTTGTCCTTGGGGTCGTCCGGGTTGACCTCGAACATGGCGTAGAACAGGTCGTCGCCTTCGTGCCAGATGCGAAACTCGCAGCGCTGGCGGTAGTGGCTCGGCGGCGAGGAAAAGACTTCCAGCGCCGGCGGCGCGAAGGGGGCGAACAGCCCCTCGACGTAGGCGCGTTTCTCGGCGAGCTGTTCAGCGTAGCGGTGGGGGTCGACAGCGGGAATGGCCAAAGCGGCTCCTTGTGAATGGACGAGTCGAAGGGATTCAGCGGTGCCGAGCCTTGCGGCTCAAGGCAGCGCCAGACGGCGAGGATGCGTGAAGCCGAACTCGGCGAAGCCGGCAGCGAGATGGTCGGCCGCGGCGGTCGTGAAGCAGCGCCCGTCCCGGCGTCCGACGCAGTGAGAAGCCACGTCGGCCACCCGGCGGGCGATGGCATCGCCGGAATCGACCCAGCCAAGCGGCACCGGCGACAGGGCTTCGAGCACCGGCTTGAGCAGCGGAAAATGCGTGCAGCCCAGCACCACGGTATCCAGCGCCGGGCTCAGGGCGGTGGCTTGCCACAGCGGCGCCAGCGCGCGGCTGACCCGGTCGCGGTCTATCTCCTCGCCGGCAAGCCAGGCCTCGGCCTGGACCACCAGCGGGTCGGCGGCGACCCGGCTCACCCGGCAGTCGCTGGCGAAGCGTTCGATCAAATCCTGGGTGTAGGGGCGATTGACCGTGGCGGTGGTGGCCAGAAGCCCAATGTGCCGGGTTCGACTGGCAAGCGCTGCCGGCTTGATGGCGGGCACAGTGCCGATCACCGGGATGGAAAGCGTCGCGCGAAGCCGATCCAGCGCCAGGGTGCTGGCGGTATTGCAGGCGATGACCAATGCGCCCGCGCCACACGCGGCCACCGCGGCGCGGCATACCGCCAGGATGCGCTCGGACAAAGTGACGTCGTCACGCAGCCCGTAGGGCAGCCAGGCGTTGTCACAGGCGTAGCACTGGGCGATGTCCGGGTGGCGCAGCGCCAGTGACCGGGCCACCGAAAGCCCGCCCACGCCGGAATCGAAAATGAGGACCGGGGCGCTCATCGCGCCCCGTCCCGCTCAGAGGAGGAGTCAGCCACAGCGCCCTCGCGCGTTCGTTGCAAAGGCGCCAGTTTAACACGCTCGGCCGGGCGCGGGACTAGACCTCGGGGACGTCGGCGTCGCGAAGCTCCGCGTAGAGTTCCGGGTAGGCGAGCTGCAGCCGCTCGAGCTCCTGCTCGGCCTTCTCGGGCAGGGCCTGACGGAGCTCTTCCATGTCCTCGGCGGAGAAGTGCTTGTCGATCAACGGGAAAAGCCCCTCGCGCTCGTGGCGCAGATAGGTGCGGTGCGCTTCGAGATAGGCGGCCAGGTCCTCGGCGAAGCGGTCCATCGGCAGCACGTTGTCCATCAGGATCATGTCGATGTCGTCGGAGAGCCTTGCAAGCGTCGGCTTGAGCGCGCGGTAGTCCTCGGCCATCTTCTCCATGAGCGGCAGCTCTTCCTGGGCGCGAGTCTCGAGGCGCTCGACGCAGATGCGCTCCAGAGGGGTAGCGAAATCGTCCATGTAGGAGAGAATGTAGTCGACCACTTCGCGCATCAGCTTGAAGTTGGGCCGCTCACCCTGGGCCAACGTCTTCTGCTTGAGCTGTAGAACATGGAGCATTCGCGCCATGTTGGCATGGTCCAGACGCAGTTGAGTTAACATGATTCCATCTCCTTAAAGAGGGTCGAGCCGCTCGCCTCGAGTCCCTGTCAAAGCGCTAGACGCGCGCGCGGGCAAGACAGTTTCTACTACAATTTCTACTACACTTGACGCTTTACCATGCGCTCGCGCCGGCGCGTTCGCAAGCCCGTCTCGCGCAAGGGGCCGCCTTAAGATTATGTTTTAAGGTAGCCGTGCGCAACGCGCTTTGCGAGACACGCCGGCGTCAGGCGCCGCCAGACGATGGAAGTGTGACCATGGATCTTTTCGAAAGCGCCCCGGGCTTTGCAGAAGGCGCACCGCTTGCCTACCGCATGCGCCCGCGCGACCTGGACGACTACGTGGGCCAGCAGGCGCTGGTGGGGCCGGGCAAGCCGCTGCGCCAGATGGCCACCGCGCATACCGTGCGCTCGATGATTCTGTGGGGCCCGCCGGGGGTGGGCAAGACGACGCTGGCAAAGCTTCTTGCCCGCGCCTGCGATGCGCGCTTCGAGCAGCTCAGCGCGGTGATGGCCGGGGTCAAGGAGATTCGCGCGGTGGTCGAGCGCGCCCAGGCGTCGAGGGCCTCCACCCTGCTGTTTCTTGACGAGATCCACCGCCTCAACAAGAGCCAGCAGGATGCGCTTCTGCCCCACGTGGAGTCCGGGCTTCTGACGCTGATCGGCGCGACCACCGAGAACCCCTCCTTCGAGGTGAACTCGGCGCTTCTGTCGCGCACGCGGGTCTACGTGCTCAAGTCGCTCACCGAAGAGGAGCTGATCCAGGTGATGCGCCAGGCGCTCGACGACGTCGAGCGCGGCCTGGGCAGTCGCGCCATCGCGGTGGAGGATGGCGTGCTCGAGGCGCTGGCCCGCGCCGCCGCCGGCGACGCGCGTCGAGCACTGGGGCTTCTGGAGACCGCCTGCGACTTCACCCGGGCAGAAAACGGCGGCGAGGTGCTCGCCAAGAGTGCGCTGGCGGACGTCATCGGCCACCAGTCCAGCGCCTTCGACAAGCAGGGAGACGCTTACTATGACCTGCTCTCGGCGATCCACAAGTCGGTGCGCTCCTCGCGCCCGGACGCGGCGCTTCTCTACATGGCGCGCTTCATCCAGGGCGGGGGCGACCCGCTCGACGTGGTGCGCAGGCTCAGCGCCATCGCCTCGGAAGACGTCGGCAACGCCGACCCGCGGGCGCTGCCGCTGGTGATCGCCGCCTGGGACGCCTACCTGCGCCTGGGCGACTACGAGGGCCAGCGGGCGATCGCCCACGCCGCCATCCACCTGGCGGTCGCGCCCAAGAGCAACCGCATCGACCAGGCCTGGAAGGCCGCCCAGCAGTTCGCGGCGAGCCAGCCACGGCTCGAAGTGCCCACCTACCTGCGCAACGCCCCGACCAAGCTGATGGAAGAGCTCGGCCACGGCGAAGGGTACCGCTACGCCCACAACGAGCCGGACGGCTACCCGGCGGGCAGCGCCCACGACTGCTGGCCCGAGGAGCTGCCCCGCGCGCGCTTCTATGACCCCAGCCCGTTCGGCCAGGAGAAGCGCTTTGGCGAGATCATGGCCTGGCGCGAAGCGAAGGATGCAGACGCAGATCGGGCGCCCTGAGGCGCCCGATCATGGTAAAGCGATGTGACGTGCGGCAGGATCAGAAGCTTTCGCGGATCACGTCGGTGCCTTCAGGAATCTCGAAATCGAACAGGCCACGGTCGATGCGACCGTTCTGGGTGACGCCGTTGAAGGTGATGGCGGTACGCTGGCCGGTGCTGTCGGTCATCAGAAGCTCGGTCAGGGTCTCGCCCTCGAACACCATGGAGAGCTCCTCGAACAGCGTATCCGTGGAGGTGGGAATCAGGGTGAAGGTGTCCTCGCCGCCTTGCTGCTCGTGGAAGACGTCGTAGTTGTTGGTCAGGTCACGGGCGCTTCCCGACAGCAACAGCGCCGGCGTGTGGGAGACGCGGTTGTCCATCGCCTGCACGGTGACCTGCTCCAGGTCCGGGTCGTACAGGTAGACGTCGCTACCGTTGGAGACGACGATCTGGGAATACGGCGCTTCGACTTCCCAGCGCAGCATGCCCGGGCGCGACAGCCACATTTCGCCGCGCGCGTCCTGCAGGCGCTCGCCACCGCTGCCGGTGATCTGCTGCTCGAAGCGCGCCTGATAGGTTTCCAGCGGCTCCAGACGCTCGGTCAGGCGCTCGGCGGCGTCGTTGGCGAGCGCCAGCGGCGAGGCGAAGCTCAGGCCCAGCGCGCTGGCGGCCAGCGCCAACGAAGAGGAACGTCGAGTGTCGATGTCGCTCATTACCATACTCCCTAGGCAAATTGCCAAATGGCGGGGTTACCCGCGTTGATGCGTTATCGGTCGGACCTTGCTACGTCCTTGTGTCCACACTCAGACGCCTTGTGCCCGCCGGGGTTTCACCCGGCGGGCGATTTTCACGCTTGTTGCACGATTGGCGCTCACTGGTTCACCGGCGGCGGCGCGAGCACTTCCCGCGAGCCGTTGCCGCCCATCGACGACACCACCCCGGCGCCCTCCATCGCCTCCACCAGGCGCGCGGCGCGGTTGTAGCCGATCTTGAAGCGCCGCTGGACCGCGGAGATCGAGGCCTTGCGGGTTTCAGTCACGAACTGCACGGCCTCGTCGTAGAGCGCGTCCTGCTCGGCATCGTCACCATCGACTCCTTCGGCTTCGAGCCCGGCGAGCGCATCCGCCGAGACGCCACCAGAGAGGATCTCGTCGATGTACTCGGGCTCGCCCCGGCGCTTCCAGTCGTCCACCACCCGGTGCACCTCGTCGTCATCCACGAAGGCGCCGTGGACGCGATTGGGCGGCCCTGAGCCCGCCGGCAGGTAGAGCATGTCGCCGTGGCCCAGCAGGCTCTCGGCGCCGCCCTGGTCGAGAATCGTGCGCGAATCGATGCGCGAGGAGACCTGGAACGCCATGCGCGAGGGGATGTTGGCCTTGATCAGCCCTGTCACCACATCCACCGACGGGCGCTGGGTGGCGAGAATCAGATGGATGCCTGCCGCACGCGCCTTCTGGGCCAGCCGCGCGATCAGCTCTTCCACCTTCTTGCCGACGATCATGAACATGTCGGCGAACTCGTCGATCACCACCACGATATAGGGCAGCTTCTCGAGGACCGGCGGAGTCTGGTGCATTTCCCAGGGCTGCGGTTCCCACAGCGGGTCCGCCACCTGGGCGCCGGCGCGCTCGGCTTCGTCCAGCCGCGCGTTGAAGCCGGCGATGTTGCGCACGCCCATCGCCGCCATCAGCTTGTAGCGCCGCTCCATCTCGGCCACGCACCAGCGCAGGCTGTTGGCGGCTTCCTTCATGTCGGTGACCACCGGGGCGAGCAGATGCGGAATGCCATCGTAGACCGAAAGCTCGAGCATCTTCGGGTCGACCATGATCAGCTTGAGCTCGTCGGGCTTGGCCTTGAGCAGCATCGAGATGAGCATGGCGTTGACGCCGACGGACTTGCCCGAGCCGGTAGTACCGGCCACCAGCAGATGGGGCATCTTGCCCAGGTTCGCGACCACCGGGCCGCCGCCGATGTCCTGGCCGAGCGCCATGGTCAAAGGCGAGCTCTCCTGCTGGTAGCGGTCGGAGTCGATCACCTCGCGCAGGCGGATCATCGCCCGGTGCGGGTTGGGAATCTCGATGCCCACCGTGGGCCGGCCGGGAATCACCTCGACCACGCGCACGCTCTTGACCATCAGCGAGCGCGCCAGGTCCTTGGCGAGGTTGCTGATCTTCGAGACCTTCACGCCGGCGGCGGGCTTGATCTCGAAGCGGGTGATGACCGGGCCCGGCCAGGTATCGACGACTTCGGCCTTGACGCCGTACTCGCGCAGGCGCACCTCGAGCAGTTCGGCCATGTCGGCGAGCTGCTCTTCGGTGTAGTTCGGCTGATGCGGCTCCGGCGGGGTCAGAAGCTGCAGGCTCGGCACCTCGCCCTCGGGCTCCTCGAGGGGCTCGAAAGCCGGGCGCTGGCTCTGCAGGTGCTCGACGGTCCAGAGCGTCGGGCCGTTGTCCGGCTCCGGCTCGACGGGCTCCGAGGCGAAGGTGGGTTCCTGGCGCGCGACGCGCGGCTCCGGCGCGAGCTCCGGCTCGTCGTCCTCGTCCCATACCGGCTCCGGCACCACTTCCGGCACGCGCCGGGGCGGGGGCTCGACATCGGCGCGGTCGGCCGCGAGCGGTACGCCGAACGCGGGCGATGCGGGCGCTTCTTCGCGCGGTGCCTCTGGCGGCTCGCTGGCGTCTAGGGCGTCGGCTGCGGCATCGCTGTCATCGTCGATACCGTCGTTGTCGATATAGAAGCGCGCAGCGCTCACCGGTGCCTCGTCGCGCTTGTCGGCGCGCAGTGCCCAGGGCTGCGTGACCGGCGCGTCGTCCACCGGCGCGTCATCACGCTCACCGGCGGACCAGGGCGGCATCGCCGATGACTTTTCCTCGAGCGCCTGGGGCGGCTCGCTCGGCGCAGCGATCGGGTCGACGGCCGCCACGGGGGCGGGCTCGACGGCAGGTGGCTCGTCGCGAGCGGAGATCGCGAAGGCCTCGGCGCGCGGCTCGATGGCCGGCGCTTCGGGCTCACGCTCGAGAGGCGTCTCGGGTTGGATGGGTGTCTCGGGCTCGACGGGTTCGATGGGCGCCTCGGGCTCGATGGGCGCCTCGGGCTCGGCCGCTCGCTCGATGGTGGGCGCGGGCGTTTCGGGCTCGAGCGCCTCTGCGCGCTCGGGGGCCTCGGACGCTGCCGCGTCGTCGACCGACAGCGAAGGCTCGGCCTTGACCCGCTCGGCCTTGGCAGGCGCCACCGGCGCTGGTGTTTCGCGGCGTGCGCTCAGGGTCGTCTCGACGGCGGGCGCGGCTTCTTCCTGCCGCGCGGGCGGCGTGTAGGCCTTGTCGGTCGCCTCCCAAGGGATCGAGGTGTCGGTCACCGCGTCGTCATCCGCGCTGAAGGCCATCATGCTCGGCTCGCGACGCCCCTGTTCGCGCGGGCGCACCTTGGCGGGCGGCGCGTCCTGCTCGAAGGCGACGGGCGTCGGCGCCTCTGGTTCGCGCTCGGCATCACGGGCCTTCTGCTCCTCGCGGGTGCGCTCCTTGAACTTGCGCGACGCCTCGCGGGCCGCGGCCTTGATCGACTTGCGATCCTCGCGCTTCTGGCGAGAGCGGGCGCGACGGGCACCGAACCAGCCACCGACGCGGCAGAGTCGCTTGCCCACCTCGTCAGCCACGTTGAGCCACGACATGCCCGAGAACAGCGGAAAGCCGATCAGGATCAGGGCGGCGGCGATCAGCCCTACCCCGCCACTGCCGACCAGCGGCCTGAGCGTGGCCACAAGCCCCTCGCCCAGGATGCCGCCGGAAGCGTAGGGAAGAATGCTCTGCGGGTGATAGAAGTGCAGTGCGCCGAGGGTGGTGGTGCCGAACATCAGAAGCACGAGGCCACCGGCGTGTACCGCGATGGCGACCGGGTCGAGCTCGAAGCGCACCTGGCGCGAGCGCATCAGCCACCAGGCGGCGAAGCCGAACATGCCGGGCCACCACAGGGCACTGGCGCCGAGCAGGGAGTAGAGCACGTCCGCAAGCCAGGCGCCCACCGGGCCCATCCAGTTGCGCACGTCGGTTTCCGGCCCCTGGTAGGACCAGCCGGGGTCTGCCGGGTGATAGCTGAACAGCGCCAGCAGCAGAAATACGCACACGGCCAGCAGGACCACCACCACGCCTTCGCGCAGGGAGCCCTGCAGGCGCAATCCGAAACGCCGCGCCGTGTCCTTTGCGGCCTTGACCCGGGTCGATTGGGCCGACGTCGAGGGTCGACGCGAACCGCGCTGCGTTCGCTTGTCTACCGTCTTGTTCACTTTCAAGCGATTCTCCCTTTACACCTGGTGGCGTCGTTCATCCACTTGCGAGTTTGCATCATACCGACCATCCTTGCGCCGTCACAGCGCCTGTCGTCAAGAGCCGTGCTCTTGTCATGTTGCTCGTAAAGCCCCGTTCCATCAGCGCCCAACAAGAGGAGCCGCCTCGATGCTACCCTGGCTTGCATCGCCCATTCCCGCCTTCCCGAACACGGCCATGGCGCTCGATACGCCCAACGGGCTGCTCGCCGCCGGCGGCGAGCTGTCGCCGACCTGGCTGGTCCACGCTTACCGCCGGGGCATCTTTCCCTGGTACAGCGACGACGACCCGATCCTCTGGTGGAGCCCGGATCCGCGCATGGTGCTGGCCCCTGCCGAGTTCCGCCTGCGCCGCAGCCTGGCGAAGCGGCTACGCAATGGTGGCTTTCACGTGACGCTGAATCAAGACTTCGATCGGGTCATTCATGCCTGCGCCGCCCCGCGCCAGGGCGAACCGGGTACCTGGATCAATCCCGAGATGCGCGTCGCCTACCAGGCGCTGCACGCACTCGGCATCGCCCACAGCATCGAGGTCCGTCACGGCGACCACCTGGTGGGCGGACTCTACGGCCTCGCCATGGGGCCGGTCTTCTTCGGCGAATCGATGTTCTCGAGCGCCCCGGACGCCTCGAAGATCGCGCTGGCGCACCTCGCCCGCGCCATGGCGGACAATGGCGGCCTCCTGATCGATTGCCAGATGCATACCCCGCACCTGGAGCGGCTGGGGGCTACCCCCATCGCCCGCGAGACGTTCATCGGCTATCTTGATCAATGGCTGCCGGAAAAAGCGTTCGCACCGACCAGGCACGGCGCGAAGATTCCCGACGTGCCTGCATCGCCCTGGCTCGACGCCATTCCCGACGCCTACAGCCGCTAGCCTACACTCAAGGAGGTGGATCGTGAGCAGCAGCGCCCCCCGCCGTCCGGTACGGGATCTTCGTTTCTTCCTCACCGTGCCCCACCGCTGCAGCTACCTGCAGGAACAGGAAGCGACCACGCTGTTCCTGGACCCGAAGGAGGCGCCGGCCAGCGGTGTCTACGAGGCGCTGTCGCTGCTGGGCTTTCGACGCAGCGGACGCCACCTCTATCGACCGCACTGCGACGGCTGCCAGGCGTGCCAGTCGGTGCGCATTCCCGTGGCGGAGTTCACCCCCGGTCGCACCCAGCGCAAGGTCGCGCGGCGCAACGCCGATGTTACCACGCAAGTCGTGCCGGCACGCCTTAAATCGGCGCACTACGCCCTCTACGCGAACTACATTCGCGCGCGCCACAGCGACGGAGACATGTACCCGCCGAGC
This sequence comes from Halomonas sp. 707D7, assembly GCF_024158715.1. Taxonomy (GTDB): domain Bacteria; phylum Pseudomonadota; class Gammaproteobacteria; order Pseudomonadales; family Halomonadaceae; genus Vreelandella. The sequence continues at coordinate 14,626 of NZ_JAMZBC010000023.1, forward strand.
CAGGAGCAGTACCGAACCTTCCTGACCCTCGACGAGCCCTACGCCAAGCTGCTCGAGTTCTATCTCGGCGACCGGCTGGTGGGTGTGAGCGCCTTCGACGAGCTGGAGCATGGGCTCTCGGCGATCTATACCTTCTTCGATGTCGACGACGCCCTCGAGCGCCGCTCGTTGGGCACGCTCGCTATCCTCAGGCTCATCGAGCTCTGCCGCGAGCGAGGGCTTTCGCACCTGTACCTGGGCTACTGGATCGAAGCGTGCCGGAAGATGCGCTACAAACAGGCGTTCTCGCCGCTCGAGGTGCTGGACGGACGCCACTGGCGCCGCTTGATTCGCTAGATCGGCGCGCTTTTTTGCCTTGACGCCAGGCTTGCGGCACAATATGGCGCTGTTTGGCCGCCCCTTGTAAACTAGGGAAGGCTAACTACTCTGTTAGTTGGTTAATCAATGACGTTCGCTAAGTGAGGATTTGCCTATATGGCACGTGAAGACCATATTGAAATGGAAGGCGTCATCGTCGACACCCTTCCCAACACCATGTTTCGTGTCGAACTCGAGAACGGCCACGTCGTGACGGCCCACATCTCCGGCAAGATGCGCAAGAACTACATCCGCATCCTGACCGGCGACAAGGTCAAGGTGGAACTGACGCCCTACGATCTCTCTAAGGGACGCATCGTCTACCGTTCGCGCTGATCGCCCTCCTCTCTCGCGGGTCTTCCTTCCTGCGAGCGACTCTCCATACGGCGCCTTAAAACGACAACGCCCCGTCAGTGACAGGGCGCTGTACGCTTGCTGGTTCAACCCCTCACGGGGCATCCGCCATTTCGGACTCGGTGGATAGCGAAAGCTCGCCCTCCTCGAGACTCACGTGCACGATACCGCCGTGCTCGGCCAGCTCGCCGAACAGGATCATCTCGGCCAGCGGCTTCTTCAGCTTCTCCTGGATCAGGCGGGCCATCGGGCGCGCCCCCATGTCCGGATCGTAGCCCTTCTCCGCCAGCCAGTCGCGCGCGGTGTCGTCCACGTCGAGCTGGACGCGCTTCTCGTCGAGCTGGGCCTGAAGCTCGATCAGGAACTTGTCGACGACGTTGCGCACCACGGACATCGGCAGGGAATGGAACTGGATGATGCCATCGAGGCGGTTGCGGAACTCCGGCGAGAAGGTGCGACGGATCACTTCCATCGCATCCGTCGAATGATCCTGGCTCTGGAAGCCGATCGAGCGGCGCGACGCCTGCTCGGCCCCGGCGTTCGAGGTCATGATCAGGATCACGTGGCGGAAGTCCGCCTCGCGGCCATTGTTGTCGGTCAGGCGGCCGTGGTCCATGACCTGCAGCAGCAGGTTGAAGACTTCCGGATGCGCCTTCTCGATCTCGTCGAGCAGCAGCACGCAGTGCGGCTGCTTGTTGACCGCCTCGGTCAGAAGCCCGCCCTGGTCGTACCCCACGTACCCGGGCGGCGCGCCGATCAGGCGTGACACCGTATGGCGCTCCATGTACTCGGACATGTCGAAGCGCACCAGATCGATGCCCATGATATGGGCGAGCTGCTTGGCGACCTCGGTCTTGCCCACCCCGGTGGGGCCGGCGAACAGGAAGCTGCCCACCGGCTTGTCCGGCGCCTTGAGGCCGGCGCGAGAGAGCTTGATGGCGGCAGAGAGCGAATCGATCGCCTCGTCCTGGCCGAACACCAGCATCTTGAGGTCGCGGTCGAGCTTCTCGAGCAGCTTGCGATCCGAGCTCGACACGCTCTTCGGCGGAATCCGCGCGATGGAGGCCACCACCGCTTCGACCTGGTCGACGTCGATGGTATCGACACGCATCTCGGAAGGCAGCATGCGCTGGTGGGCACCCGCCTCATCGATCACGTCGATCGCCTTGTCCGGCAGGTGACGATCGTTGATGTAGCGATCGGCCAGGCGCGCTGCGCTCTCGAGCGCCGCATCGGTGTACTTGAGCTCGTGATGCTCCTCGAAGCGCGAGCGCAGCCCCTTGAGGATCTTGATGGTGTCCTCGACGGAGGGCGCCGGCACGTCGACCTTCTGGAAACGCCGGGCGAGCGCGCGATCCTTCTCGAAGATGCCACGGAACTCCTGGAACGTGGTCGAGCCGATGCAGCGCAACTCACCGGAGGAGAGCAGCGGCTTCAGCAGGTTCGAGGCGTCCATGACGCCGCCGGAGGCCGCCCCCGCACCAATCACGGTATGGATCTCGTCGATGAACAGGATCGCGTTGGGCTGCTTCTTGAGCTCGCCGAGAAGGCTCTTCAGACGCTTCTCGAAGTCGCCGCGGTACTTGGTGCCGGCGAGCAGCGCGCCCATGTCCAGCGAGTAGACCACCGCGTCGGAGATGACCTCGGGCACGTCCTCCTCGACGATGCGCTTGGCCAGGCCCTCGGCGATGGCGGTCTTGCCCACGCCGGCCTCGCCTACCAGCAGCGGGTTGTTCTTGCGCCGCCGGGCGAGGATCTGCACCACGCGCTCGAGCTCGTGATCGCGCCCGATCAGCGGGTCGATCTTGCCCAGACGCGCCTGCTCGTTGAGGTTGGTGGCATAGCCGGTCAGCGGATGCGCGCCGCCCTCGGCGCTCGCCTCTTCCACATCCTCGCCTTCCTGCTGGGAGGAGGAGTTGGCCGAGCCGTGACCGGACACCTTGGAAATGCCGTGGGCGATGTAGTTGACCGCATCGACCCGGGCCACGTTCTGCTGCTTCAGGAAGTAGACGGCCTGGCTCTCCTGCTCGGAGAAGATGGCGACCAGCACGTTGGCGCCGTTGACTTCACTCTTGCCGGATGACTGTACGTGAAACACCGCGCGCTGGAGCACGCGCTGGAAACCGAGCGTAGGCTGCGTCTCGCGCTCGCTCTGCCCTTCGGGAATCAGGGGTGTGGTGGAATTGATGAAATCCTGCAGATCGGAGCGCAGCTTGTCGAGGTTGGCGCCGCACGCCTTCAGCACGTCGATGGCCGAGGCGTTGTCCAGCAGTGCCAGGAGCAGGTGCTCCACGGTCATGAACTCGTGGCGCTTGGAGCGAGCCACGGTAAAGGCCGTGTTCAGGGTCAGTTCAAGTTCTTTGCTCAGCATGGCAGTCCCCTTTTCGCTACTACCTAGGGTGGTTCGCCACCTAGGACTTGCGTCGGATCAGTTCGACCGACCGGTATCTTCAACATCGGGTACAAATGCCCCGCTTGCAAGGCCCGCCACTACTTTTTTTCAACGTGTCGTGTCAAGCGGCGACTGCTCTAAATTCACCGGCAGCGCCGGGTCGAAAGGTCAATCGGCGGCTTCGATGTCGCTCATCAAAGGATGCTCGCATTCGCGGGCATACTCGTTCACCTGATGGCTCTTCGTCTCGGCGATATCGCGGGTGAAGATGCCGCAGGTGCCCTTGCCCTGGGTATGCACGGCCAGCATGATCTCGACGGCCTTTTCGTTGTTCATGTTGAAAAAGCCTTGCAGCACCTCGATGACGAACTCCATCGGGGTGTAGTCGTCGTTGTGCAGCACCACCTTGTAGAGCGGTGGCCTGGCAAGCTCGGGTTCCGCCGTCTGGACGTCAAGGTCGTCGTCGTACTCGGGCGAATCAGGGCGAGCCATGTTCAATACCGGGCGAGGCACGCTCGGGCTTTCGAAGTTGGACATAGAGCTTCATCGTCTCTGCGCTGACCGGCGGCGCGTGCAAGCATGTCGGTGATAAGACGCGCGCGTTCAGCAAGGGTTCATGGAAAACGCAAAATTATCATACTGAGAAAGACAAAAAACCCCCGCCCGCCAGGCGGACGAGGGTCGATGCGACCGTTTCAGGCGGACAGGATTCAGCCCTTGGCCACCATGGCGAGCGCATCGTTGAGGGTCTTGCTCGGGCGCATGGCCTGGCTTGCGAGCTTGGCATCGGGGTGGAAGTAGCCCTGAATGTCCACGGCCTTGCCCTGGGCACCGTTGAGCTCCTCGACGATGACGGACTCCTTCTCCTTCAGGGTGTTCGCCAGGCGCGTGAACAGCGTCTTGAGCTCGGCGTCCTGGTCCTGGGCGGCGAGCGCCTCGGCCCAGTACATCGCCAGGTAGAAGTGGCTGCCGCGGTTGTCGAGCTCACCCACCTTGCGTGACGGCGACTTGTTGCTGTCGAGGAACTTGCCGTTGGCCTCGTCCAGGGCGCGGGCCAGCACGCTGGCACGCTGGTTGCCGAAGGTGCTGCCCAGATGCTCGAGCGATGCCGCCAGGGCCAGGAACTCACCGAGCGAATCCCAGCGCAGGTGGTTCTCTTCGAGGAACTGCTGCACGTGCTTGGGCGCACTGCCGCCGGCGCCGGTCTCGAACAGGCCACCGCCGTTCATCAGCGGCACGATCGAGAGCATCTTGGCGCTGGTACCCAGCTCCATGATCGGGAACAGGTCGGTCAGGTAGTCGCGCAGCACGTTGCCGGTGACCGAGATGGTGTCCTCGCCGCGGCGGATGCGCTCGAGCGACACCTGCATCGCGTCAACAGGCGCCAGGATGCGAATGTCGAGCCCCTCGGTGTCGTGCTCCTCGAGGTAGGTTTCGACCTTCTCGATCAGCTTGGCGTCGTGGGCGCGGTTGGCGTCGAGCCAGAAGATCGCCGGGGTGGCGCTTTCGCGGGCGCGGTTGACGGCGAGCTTGACCCAGTCCTTGATCGGCGCGTCCTTGGTCTGGCACATGCGCCAGATGTCGCCGGCGGCCACGTCGTGGCTGAACAGCGTCTTGCCACTTTCATCCGTCACCACCACGGTGCCGTCCGCGGGAATGTGGAAAGTCTTGTCGTGAGAGCCGTACTCCTCGGCTTTTTGGGCCATCAGGCCGACGTTGGGCACCGAGCCCATGGTGGTCGGGTCGAAGGCGCCGTGCTTCTTGCAGTCCTCGATCACGCTCTGGTAGATAGTGGCGTAGCAGCGATCCGGGATCACCGCCTTGGCATCCTGCAGCTCGTCGTTTGCGTTCCACATCTTACCGGAGTCGCGGATCATCGCCGGCATGGAGGCGTCGATGATCACGTCCGACGGCACGTGCAGGTTGGTGATGCCCTTGTGGGAGTTGACCATCGCCATCGACGGGCGCTCCTTGTACAGCGCGTCGATGTCGGCCTTGATGGCATCACGCTGCTCGGCGGAGAGCGTCTCGATCGAGCTGTAGAGATCGCCCAGGCCCGAGGCCGGGTTGAAGCCCGCTTCTTTCAAGGCGTCGGCATGCTTGTCGAGCACGTCCTTGTAGAACTCCTCGACCACGATACCGAACATGATCGGGTCGGAGACCTTCATCATGGTGGCCTTCAGGTGCAGCGAGAAGAGCACGCCGCGCTGCTTGGCGTCCTCGATCTCGCGGCCGATGAAGGCGCGCAGCTTGGCGCTGCTCATGGCGGCGGCATCGACGACTTCGCCCTCTTGGACCGCCAGGCCTTCTTTCAAGACGGTGGTGTTGCCGTCCTTCTGCTGAAGCTCGATCTTGAGCTTGCCGGCGGACTCGATGATCGCGGACTGCTCGCTGCCGTAGAAGTCGCCCTCGGACATGTGGGCCACGTGGGAGTCGGAGTCCTTGCTCCACTCGCCCATGCGGTGCGGGTACTTGCGGGCGTAGTTCTTGACCGACTTCGGCGCGCGGCGGTCCGAGTTGCCTTCGCGCAGCACCGGGTTCACCGCGCTGCCCTTGGCCTTGTCGTAGGCCGCCTTGATCGCCTTCTCGTCGTCGTTTTTCGGCTCGTCCGGATAGTCCGGCAGGTCATAGCCCTGTCCCTGCAGCTCCTTGATGGTGGCCTTGAGCTGCGGGCCGGAGGCGCTGATGTTGGGCAGCTTGATGATGTTGGCTTCCGGGGTGGTGGCAAGCTGGCCAAGTTCGGCGAGATCGTCGCTCACCCGCTGCTCGCTGCTCAAGCGGTCCGGGAACTGCGCCAGCACGCGCGCGGCAAGCGAGATGTCGCGGGTCTCGACCTCGACGCCGGCGGAGTCGGTGAACGCATCGATGATGGGGAGCAGCGAGTAGGTCGCAAGCGCAGGCGCTTCGTCGGTGAGCGTGTAAATGATCTTCGGCGTTTTGGACATTTTGCGTTAACCTCGTTTTCTGTCGCTATGACTAAAATTTTCCGGCGGCCATCGATGGGCCTGGCATGAAGCGCGGTGTCGCGCGATAGGGTCGACGTTCGCTACCACGCCGGTGGTGGCCGTCGCTATCGGCGCGACCGACGCCGACGCTTGTTATCGGTCCGTGTCAGACCCAGCACTTTACTCCTTTATGCGATTGTCGACAAATTCACCCGGCCACACGAGAGCCCGATGAGCACGCTCTATCTTCTGCACAAGCCCTACCGGATGCTGTCCCAGTTCACCGACCCGGAGGGCCGTGCCACCCTCGCCGACGTCATCGACGTGCCCGGCGTCTACGCCGCCGGCCGGCTCGACTACGACTCGGAAGGCCTGCTGCTCTTAAGCGACGACGGCGCGCTCATCCACCGCATCGCCCATCCGCGCCACAAGCAGCCCAAGACCTACTGGGCCCAGGTCGAAGGCGAGATCGACGACGACGCCCTGGCGGCCCTGCGCGCCGGCGTCACGCTCAAGGATGGCCCTACCCTGCCCGCCAAGGCGCGGCGCATCCAGGCGCCCGACATCGCCGAACGCACTCCGCCCATCGAGCCCAAGCGCCATCCGGTGACCAGCTGGCTGGAGCTGACCATCACCGAGGGCCGCAACCGTCAGGTTCGCCGCATGACGGCCCACGTCGGCTTTCCCACCCTGCGCCTGGTACGCGCTGCCATCGGTAGCTGGCGCCTGGACGACCTGGCCCCGGGACAGTGGCGCCGCCAGACCCTGCACGCCCCGAAAGCCCCGGCCAAGCGAGCGGGCGCCAAGCCGCGTCGGCGCTTCCCGTCATGAGCGCTCTCCACGTCACCGTCGCCTGCGTGATCGAGCGAGACGGCCGCTACCTGATGGTCGAGGAGGATCGCGGCGGCGCGCGAACCCTCTTCAACCAGCCGGCCGGGCATGTTGAACCCGGCGAGGGGCCCCTTGCCGCGGCGCTGCGCGAAACGCGCGAGGAGACCGCCTGGCGGGTACGACTGACCCGCTACCTGGGGCTCTACGTGTTCGATACTCCAGGCAAGACCTTTCACAGCCACGGCTTTCTGGCCGCCCCCGACACCTTTCTGGCCACGCCCCTGGACCCGGACATCCACGCCACCCACTGGCTGAGCCTTGAAGAGATTCGCGCGCTGCACGCAGAGGGTCGCTTGCGAAGCCCCCTGGTGGTCACCCGCATCGAGGATGCCCTGGCCGGACGCCACTACCCGCTGGCGGTGGTGCGGGAGTGAACACTCGAAGCGCCGGGGCCGCATCGTGTATAATCGCCGCCAATCGATAATCACTCGTTGATAGTCACGTGTTAGATAGTCACTCATTTTAAGAGGATGGCGATGACATCCACTCACAGCACACCGGCCGCCGGGACGCCGGCCGCCGGCAAGGTGATCGTCGGCATGTCCGGCGGCGTCGACTCCTCCGTCTCGGCCCTGCTGCTCCTGCAGCAGGGTTTCGAGGTCGAGGGGCTGTTCATGAAGAACTGGGACGAGGACGACGGCACCGAGTACTGCACCGCCAAGGAGGACCTGGCCGACGCCCAGGCCGTGTGCGAGAAGCTCGGCATCAAGCTGCATACCGCCAACTTCGCCGCCGAGTACTGGGACAACGTCTTCGAGCACTTCCTCGAGGAGTACAAGGCCGGGCGCACCCCGAACCCGGACATCCTGTGCAACCGGGAAATCAAGTTCAAGGTGTTCCTCGACTACGCCCGGATGCTCGGCGCCGAGCTGATCGCCACCGGCCACTACGTGCGCCGCGGCGAGCGCGATGGCCGCCCGCGACTGCTGAAAGGCCTGGATGCCAACAAGGACCAGAGCTACTTCCTGCATGCGGTGCCGGAAGCGGCGATCGCCAAGACGCTTTTCCCCGTGGGCGAGCTCGAAAAGCCTGCGGTGCGCGCACTCGCCGAGGAGCACGACCTGGTCACGGCGAAGAAGAAGGACTCCACCGGCATCTGCTTCATCGGCGAGCGCCGCTTCAAGGATTTCCTGCAGCAGTACCTGCCCGCCCAGCCGGGCAAGATCGAGACCCTCGACGGCGACGTCATCGGCGAGCACGGCGGCCTGATGTACTACACCCTGGGCCAGCGCCAGGGCTTAGGGATCGGCGGCCTGGCCAACTACTCCGAGGAGCCCTGGTACGTGGCCGGCAAGGACCTCGAGCGCAACGTGCTGATCGTCGTCCAGGGCAAGAGTGACGCGCACCTCTACACCGACACGCTCGCGACCGAGGCGATGGACTGGGTGGCGGGCGAGGCGCCGGTCGCCGAGGGCCGCTTCACGGCCAAGACCCGCTATCGCCAGAGCGACTGCCCGTGCTACGTGACCACGCTCGCCGATGGCGGCGTGGAGGTTCGCTTCGACGATCCGCAGTGGGCGGTCACGCCGGGCCAGTCGCTGGTGCTCTACGACGGTGACGTATGCCTGGGCGGCGGGGTGATCCGCGCCGCCTGGAACGCCGCCGAGGTGGCGGCATGACGACCACGCCGATCCATCGCGCCCCGGATGCCCCGAGCGTGCGCCAGGCACTGGCGCTGGCCGGGGTCTTCCAGGCGGCGAGCCTGGTCGACGAGCTGGCGCGCACCGGCCAGGTCGACCCGCGCGCCTGGGAGACGTTGATTAACGCCACGATCGACACGAACCCGGCGAGCTTCGAGGCGATCTACGGCGGCCACCCCAACAACCTGCGCCGCGGCCTCGATACTCTGGAAGCGCTTTCCGGGCGCAAGCAGGCCAACCCGGTGGTGCTGCGCTACGGCTTCTCGCTTCTGATGCTGATGAACAAGCTGCGCAGCGACACCGCCATGATGGACACACTCGGCGAGAAACTCGCCCACGTGCAGCGTCAGGCGGAGCGCTTCGGGCCCGTGCACGAAAACGTCATCGCGAGCCTCGGCGAGACCTACCAGGAGACCCTCTCCACCTTCAAGACCCGCATCGTGGTCCAGGGCGACCCGTCGCTCTTGCAGACCCGCATGATGCCCGAACGGGTGCGGGCGTGCCTGATGAGCGGCATCCGCTTCGCTTTGCTGTGGCACCAGCAGGGCGGACGGCGCTGGAAACTGGTGTTCCAGCGCAAGGCGCTTCGCCGCGCCCTCGACGACCTGAGCTAGCCCCGCAACCGACCCATCGACCCTTCTCGATCATTTTTGGAATCCTTGCCATGCAACTCTCCGCTCTGACCGCCCTCTCCCCCGTCGACGGCCGCTACGCCGCCAAGGCCGCCGTGCTGCGCGAGCACTTCAGCGAATTCGGCCTCATCCGCGCCCGCGTCATCGTCGAGGTACGCTGGCTGCAGCGCCTGGCGGCCCACGACGGCATCGCGGAAGTCAGCCCGCTCTCCGGTGAGGCCAACGCCTTCCTGGAAGCGCTGATCAGCGAGTTCTCGGTCGACGACGCCGAGCGCATCAAGGAGATCGAGCGCACCACCAACCACGACGTCAAGGCGGTGGAGTACTTCCTCAAGGAGAAGATCGAAGGCAACGTGGAGCTTCACGCGGTCACCGAGTTCATCCACTTCGCCTGCACCAGCGAGGACATCAACAACCTCTCCTACGGCGTGATGCTGGTCGACGGCCTCGACGCCATGCTGCCGACGCTTCACCAGGTGGCAGACGAGATCGCCAAGCTCGCCGTGGCCCACGCCGGCCAGCCGATGCTCTCGCGCACCCACGGCCAGACCGCAAGCCCGACCACGCTCGGCAAGGAGATGGCCAACGTGGCGTACCGCCTGAAGCGCCAGCTCAAGCAGATCGAGAGCGTCGAGGTGCTGGGCAAGATCAACGGCGCGGTGGGCAACTACAACGCGCACCTGGCGACCTACCCGGAGATCGACTGGGAAGCCAACGCGCGTACCTTCGTCGAGGGGCTGGGCCTGCGCTTCAACCCCTACACCACCCAGATCGAGCCCCACGACTACATCGCCGAGCTGTTCGATGCGCTCGCGCGCTTCAACACCATCCTGATCGACTTCGACCGCGACGTCTGGGGCTACATTTCGCTGGGCTACTTCAAGCAGCGCACCGTCGAGGGCGAAATCGGCTCCTCCACCATGCCGCACAAGGTCAACCCGATCGACTTCGAGAACTCCGAAGGCAACCTGGGGCTTGCCAACGCGGTGCTGAGCCACCTGGCTCAGAAACTGCCGATCTCGCGCTGGCAGCGCGACCTGACCGACTCCACGGTGCTGCGCAACCTCGGCGTGGGCCTGGCCTACGCGCTGATCGGCTACCACGCGAGCCTGAAGGGCATCGGCAAGCTCGAGGCCAACCCGGCGCGGCTCGAAGAGGACCTCGACAACAGCTGGGAAGTGCTCGCCGAGCCGATCCAGACCGTGATGCGCCGCTACGGGATCGAGAAGCCCTACGAAAAACTCAAGGAGCTGACCCGCGGCAAGCGCATCGACCAGGCGGGTTTCGCCGCCTTCATCGACACGCTGGAGCTGCCCGACGCCGTCAAGCAGGAGCTCAAGGCGCTGTCGCCGGCAAGCTACATCGGCAACGCCCGCGCCCAGGCCGAAGCGCTGCCCGAGCGCCTGGATGCGCTGTAAGGCGCACCGCTCGACCACCCGTTCACCGAGGATATCGCCATGAGCCACCGCAACGAGCCGCTGACCCTGCTGGGCGATCTGACGCCCGAGGAGTTTTTGAAAAGCTACTGGCAGCAGAAGCCGCTGCTGATCCGTGGCGCGATCCCGGACTTCGTCAGCCCCCTGGACCCGGACGAGCTGGCGGGGCTTGCCTGCGAGCCCGGCGTCGAGGCGCGGCTGGTCGAGGAGAATGGCCCCGATGGCCCGTGGCAGGTCTCCCACGGGCCCTTCGACGACGCCACCTTCGAGCGGCTGCCGCAAGGTCACTGGAGCCTGCTGGTACAGGCGGTGGATCACTACGTTCCCGACGTCGCCGCGCTGATGAAGTCGTTCAGCTTTCTGCCCAACTGGCGGCTCGACGACATCATGGTGAGCTACGCCCCGCCCGGTGGAAGCGTGGGGCCCCACGTCGACCAGTACGACGTCTTTCTGCTCCAGGGGCGCGGGCATCGCCGCTGGCAGCTCGGCGGCAAGCAGGCGGACGACGCGCCGATCCTCCAAGGCATCGATCTCAAGATCCTCGCGACCTTCGAGATCGAGCCGGACTCCGACTGGACCCTGGCTCCCGGCGACATGCTCTACCTGCCGCCGGGCTGGGCGCACCACGGCGTCAGCCAGACCGACGACTGCATGACCTACTCGATCGGCTTTCGCGCGCCCTCCGCAGATGAAGCGATCACCTCCTTCGCCGACTACCTGGGCGAGCAGCTGCCGGGCTCAACGCGCTACAGCGACGCCGGCATGGCGCCGGCCGAGGCGACCGGCGAGCTCGACGACGACGCCCTCGAGCGGATGCGCCACTTCATCCTCTCGACACTGGACCAGCCCCGTGAGCTCGCCCAGTGGTTCGGCCGGGTGATGACCCAACCAAAGTATATGGACCAGGTCATCCCGCTCGAGGAGCCGATGAGCGAAGAGGACCTTGTCGCGCAACTACACGCCGGCGAGCCGCTGTTCCACACCCCGGGCTCGCGGGTGGCCTGGCGCACCGAGCAGGGTGCGACCACGCTGTTCGTGGACGGTGACGGCCTGCCCTGCGACCCGGCCCTCGCCCGGCGCATCGCCGACAGCGCGCCAATGTACGCGGACGTGCTCGAACTCGACGGGGCGGCGGCGATGCTGACGCACCTGGTCAACGCCGGAAGCCTCGGCTTTCTGGAAGACGAGGACGAATAGCGCTCGCGCGCCTTCAGCAGGCGCCGCCTTCGGGCGGCGCCTTTTTTGTGCCTGCCCCCCGCTGGCGAAAAACGACTACCCAGTCGCGCCGTTGGACGAACGCCGTGTCGTCGAGCTACAACCGCACCTGACCCGAAGTGTCAATTGCTGCACTGCACCACCTTGTCGATAGTGAAAGCACGCCCGCCGCGTGGGCGAATACCGACGCCCCAGGCGTTCGACGAATGCGATCACGACCGGAGAATCGACATGACAGGACTGCTCGACGACATCAAGGCGCTGACCCAGCTGCGCGAGGCCCAGGGCGGCAAGTGGGACGCCATCAAGCCGGAGTACGCCGCGCGCATGCGCGCCCAGAACCGTTTTCACACGGGGCTCGACATCGCCCGCTACACCGCCTCCATCATGCGCGCCGACATGGCGGCGTTCGACCAGGACCGCAGCCGCTACACCCAGTCGCTGGGTTGCTGGCACGGCTTCATCGGCCAGCAGAAGATGATCGCCGTCAAGAAACACTTCGGCTCCACGAAGCGACGCTACCTGTACCTGTCCGGCTGGTTGGTCGCCGCGCTGCGCTCGGAGCTCGGCCCGCTGCCGGACCAGTCGATGCACGAGAAGACCGCCGTCGCCCACCTGATCGAGGAGCTCTACACCTTCCTCAAGCAGGCCGATGCCTGGGAACTCAACCACCTGTTTCGCCAGCTCGACGATGCCCAGGCGGCGGGAGATCGCGACCAGGTGGCGGCGCTGACCCGGGAGATCGACGGCTTCGAGACCCACGTGGTGCCGATCATCGCCGACATCGACGCGGGCTTCGGCAACGCCGAGGCGACCTATCTGCTGGCCAAGCAGTTCATCCTCGCCGGCGCCTGCTGCATCCAGCTCGAGAACCAGGTCTCCGACGAGAAGCAGTGCGGCCACCAGGATGGCAAGGTGACCGTGCCCCACGAGGACTTCCTCGCCAAGATCAACGCCGTGCGCTATGCCTTTCTCGAGCTCGGCGTCGACGACGGCGTGATCGTGGCGCGCACCGACTCCCTCGGTGCCGGCCTGACCCAGAAGATCGCCGTCACCCATCGGCCGGGGGATCTGGGCGACCAGTACAACGGCTTTCTGGATGGCGAGGAGATCCAGAGCGCCGACGAGATCGCCAACGGCGACGTGGTGATCAAGCAAGACGGCAAGCTGGTGCGACCCAAGCGCCTCGCCTCGGGGCTCTACCAGTTCAAGCCCGGCAGCGGCGAGGATCGCGTGGTGCTGGACTGCATCACCAGCCTGCAAAACGGCGCCGATCTTCTGTGGATCGAGACCGAGAAGCCCCACGTCGCCCAGATCGCCGCCATGGTCGAGCGTATCCGCGAGGTGGTGCCGGACGCCAAGCTGGTCTACAACAACTCGCCCTCGTTCAACTGGACGCTCAACTTCCGCCAGCAGGTGTTCGACGCCTGGCAGAAGGAGGGCAAGGACGTTTCCGGCTACGACCGCGCGCGGCTGATGGACGCCGAGTTCGATGCCACCGAGCTCGGCTGGCTCGCCGACGAGTGGACGCGCGATTTCCAGCGCCACGCCTCCCGTGATGCCTACGTGTTCCACCACCTGATCACCCTGCCCACCTACCACACGGCGGCGCTGTCGACGGACAACCTGGCCAAGGGCTATTTCGGCGACGAGGGCATGCTCGCCTACGTCGCCGGGGTCCAGCGCCAGGAGATCCGCCAGGGCATCGCCACGGTCAAGCACCAGGACATGGCCGGCTCCAACATCGGTGACGATCACAAGGAGTTCTTCCACGGCGAGGCCGCGCTCAAGGCCGGCGGCAAGGACAACACAATGAACCAGTTCTGAGGTGATGCCCCCTTCGATGCGCGCCGGGCGAGCCCGGCGCGCCACGCCTCTTGCCCGACCCCGCCGCGTTAACTACAGTTTGTAGCAAGGTGTCGGCGTCCTGCACGCCCGCTGCCCCCTTGATTGCACATTGGGTGCACATTTGTTTCCCATTACCCGATGATCCGTCTATAAAAATGATCTTTTCGAACCGACGCTGGTCAAAGTCATGAAGCGTGGTTTATATTAATGAACACTGTTTGATAACTACTCGACCCATACGGCATTCGCAGCTGCCTGCGCCGATCGAACTGGAGGTTTTCATGAAACGACTTTTGCCCGTTGCCGCCCTGAGCCTGTTGACCCTGGCCGGCTGTGCCAACACCTCGACCTACTCGGGCGACGTGTACCGCGGTAATCAGGCCCAGACCGGCCAGAGCGTGAGCTACGGCACCATCGTGGCGGTGCGCCCGGTGCAGATCCAGGCCGACAGCCGTGCGGGAGGCCTGCTGGGTACCGGTGGCGGCGCCGTGATCGGTGGCCTGCTGGGTAGCCAGGTGGGTGGCGGCACCGGACGTCAGCTCGCCACCGTCGCCGGTGCGCTCGGCGGCTCCGTGGCCGGAAGCTCGATCGAGGATCGTGCCAACCGCGTCAGCGCTCTGGAAATGGAAGTGCGCCGCGACGATGGCACCGACGTGGTCGTCGTCCAGCGGGCCGATCGCCAGTACCAGGCCGGCCAGCGGGTCCGTCTGATCGGCAGCGGCGGCAACCTGAGCGTCGCCCCCTACTGAGCCCCGTACTGCACCAACGAAAACGCCCGGCCAATTGGCCGGGCGTTGCGTTTCGGGCGTCGTGCTAGGCGAGAATGGCTCAGTGGGAGAGACCGCTCGCCCAGTCGGCGAGCTTCATCACCACCAGCGCGATCAGGCCGATCAGGAGGGCGACCAGCAGGATCTCGACCGGGTTGACCAGGGCAGTGGCGCCGAGCACGGCAAGCGCGCCCACCCACAGGTAGCGGTTTTCGCCGTGGCTCTTCATCACGCCGGGCAGGCACTTGTCGAGCCCCCGACTGACGCCGGTGTGCCAGCGCTGGTTGGCGAAATAGGCGATCAGCACGAACGCGATGAGCCAGATAAACAAGATCGTCATGAGAACTCCGAATGAGCGTTGTCTCGAAAACGAGAGTGGAAAAGGGATCGGGCTAGGGTATCGCTCACCCTGCCCTTGCGCAATACCACGCGCGGCGCCAAGCGGGGAAAAACCGGCGCCGCCCCCTGACAAGCCAGGCCACACGCGTTACCATTGAGGTACATGCACTCACCGAAAGGTTCTTCAATGCAAATTGCGCAAAACTCGGTTGTCGCGTTCCACTACACCCTGACCAACGACGCAGGTGAAGTGCTGGATAGCTCCGAAGGCCGCGAGCCGCTCACCTACCTGCACGGCGCGGGCAACATCATCCCGGGTCTCGAGAAGGAGCTCGAAGGTCGCAGCGAAGGCGACAAGCTCAACGTCAAGGTCGCCCCCGAAGAGGGCTACGGCGAAGTCCAGGAGCAGCTGATGCAGGAAGTG
Source organism: Halomonas sp. 707D7 (assembly GCF_024158715.1). GTDB lineage: Bacteria > Pseudomonadota > Gammaproteobacteria > Pseudomonadales > Halomonadaceae > Vreelandella. Next base: position 29,866 of record NZ_JAMZBC010000023.1, read on the forward strand.
CCGCGCGATGCCTTCCAGGGCGTCGAGAGCATCGAGCCGGGCATGCAGTTCCAGGCGCAGACCCAGGGCGGCCCGCTGATGGTCACCGTCAAGCAGGTCGAAGGCGACACCGTGGTGGTCGACGGCAACCACCCGCTGGCCGGCCAGCACCTGAACTTCGACGTGGAAATCGCCACCGTGCGTGAAGCGAGCCAGGAAGAAGTCGAGCACGGTCACGTGCACGGCGAAGGCGGCGTCCATCACTGAGCGACGCACGCAACAGCAAAAAGGCGGCCTGCGGGCCGCCTTTTTCGTGCCTGGCGTTCAGCCGTGACGCCGCTCGAAGCGCCGAAGCCTCAGGGCGAGGAGCAGGGTGACGCCGAGCAGCAGCCACGACCCCAGCGCCACGCCCGGCCACTGCGCGACGCGCCAGAACGGCTCGAGCCAGAAGCCGCCGATGCTCGCCCCCAGGTAGTAGAACACGAGATAAAGCGCCGAGGCGCTGCCGCGCGCGCCTTGGGCGTAGCGCCCTACCCAGCTCGAAGCGAGCGAGTGGCACAGAAAGAAACCGAAGGCGTTGATGGTCAACCCCAGGATCACCAGGACGAGCGCGCTTGACAGCGTCACCGCGGTACCCAGCGTCAGGATCACGATGCCGGCGCACATGCAGCTTGCCGGCGAGAAGCGCCGCGCCAGTCGCCCGGAAACGGTGGAGCCGAAGGTGCCGCCCAGGTAGGTCAGAAAGATCAGCCCCAAGGCGCTGGCGGCGAGCGCGTAGGGCTCGGCGGCCAGGCGAAAGGTGATGTAGCTGTACTGGTTGATGAAGACCAGAAAGTTGATACCGCCAATGCAGTAGGCCCCGAGCAGCGCCGGCGTGCGCAGGTGCGCCACGAGATCGCGCACCGCCTGGCGCAGCTCGAAGCGCTTGGCGACGAAAGAGCGCCCCTCGGGCAGCAGCCGCCAGAAAAGCAGGCAGCCGACGAGCGTCATCGCACCGACGGCCACGAAGGCCGCCTCGGGCCCGCCGATCGAGGACGCCCAGCCGCCCACCACGCGTCCGCTGATGCCGCCCAGCGAATTGGCGCCGATATACAGCCCCACCGCGCCGAGCAGCGCGGGCTTGTCGAACTCGTCGCCCATCCAGGCGATGGCCACCGCCGGAAGCCCGCCGAGTGCGAAGCCCTGAATCAGGCGCAGGATCAACAGCGTCTCGAAGTTCGGCGCGAAGGCCAGGCACAGCGAAAGCGCGCCGGCCACGACCAGCGTGACGCGCATGATCGCCCCGCGCCCGATGGCATCGGAAAGGGGGCCGAACACCAGAAGCGCGAAGGCCAGTGACAGCGTGGCGAACGACATCAGAAGGCTTGCGCCGAGCGTGGAGACGCCGTAGGCCTGCTTGAGTTCCGGCAGCAGCGGTTGCGGTACGTAGAGGTTGATGAAGACGAGAAACGAGCCCAGGCAGAGCGCGGCGGTGGCGCGCCACCAGGCGCGGGTTTTGGCCTCGATCATGGC
>NZ_JAMZBC010000024.1 GCF_024158715.1 Halomonas sp. 707D7
CATCAAGTTCGGCCAGATGCTCTCGACCCGCCGCGACCTGCTGCCGGACGACATCTCCGACGAACTCAGAAGGCTTCAGGACCAGGTGCCGCCGTTCCCCGGCGAGCGGGCCGTCGCGCGGGTCGAGAAAGAGCTCGAGATGACGCTGGACGAGGCCTTCGCGAGTTTCGATCGCGCGCCGCTGGCGTCGGCCTCCATCGCCCAGGTACACGCCGCCACCCTGCACAGCGGCGAGGAGGTGGTGGTCAAGATCATCCGCCCCGGCATCGATGCGATCATGCGCCAGGACATGGCGCTGATGTACCGCGTCGCCAAGCTGCTGGCCCGGGTGCCCGAGGCGCGCCGGCTGCGCCCGGTGGAGGTGATCCGCGACTACGAGTCGACGCTGTTCGACGAGCTGGATCTCTACAAGGAGGCCGCCAACACCTCCCAGCTCAAGCGCAATTTCAAGGATTCGCCGCTGTTGTTCGTGCCGACCATCTACTGGCCCTTCACTCGGCGCCACGTCATGGTCCAGGAGCGCATCCACGGGGTGCCGGTGGCGGATCTCGACACCCTGATGAAAAAGGGCGTGAATCTCAAGAAGCTCGCCGAGCGCGGGGTCGAGCTGTTCTTCACCCAGGTGTTTCGCGACAACTTCTTTCACGCCGACATGCACCCGGGCAACATCTTCGTCAACGCCGACAACCCTCAGGACCCGCAGTACATCGCCATCGATTGCGGGATCGTCGGCAGCCTCACCCGGGAAGATCAGGACTATCTGGCGCGCAACCTGCTGGCCTTCTTCCACCAGGACTACTACGAGGTGGCGGCCCTTCATATCGAGTCCGGCTGGGTCGGTGAAAACACCCGCGCCAACGAGTTCGCCGCCGCCATTCGCACGGTGTGCGAGCCGATCCTGGAAAAGCCGCTCAAGGACATCTCCTTCGGTCAGGTGCTTTTGGGTCTCTTCCAGACCGCGCGGCGCTTCAACATGGAAGTGCAGCCGCAGCTGGTGCTCTTGCAGAAGACGCTTCTCAACATCGAGGGCCTGGGGCGCCAGCTCTACCCGGAGCTCGACCTGTGGAGCACCGCAAAGCCGTATCTCGAGCAGTGGATGAAGGAGCGCGCCGGGGTCGGGGGGCTTTGGGAGTCGCTCAAGCGCCAGGCGCCGGAGCTTTCCCGTCAATTGCCGGAGCTTCCGGTGCTCGCCCACCAGGCGCTGGGTCGCATGGAGCAGGAGCATCGCCAGCGCCATGCCCAGGCCAACGCCATCACCGAGCTCGAGGCGAAGTACGCCCAGCAGAGAAAGCGCCATCACCGCCTGCGCATCGGCGTGGCGCTGGTGGCCGTGGCCCTGGCCTGGCAGCCCCTGAGCGATTGGGCGCTGGCCCAGCCCTGGCCGCTGCTCGCCGCGGCCGGCGCCGGCCTGATCCTGCTTTTATGGCAGTAATGGCGCCCAAGCTACGCTACACTCATGCCATCAGGCGCCCCTTTTCCATTCAAGCGCATTGACCCAAGGATTTCGATGAGCACCGCCGACACCTCGCCCGTTCTCGACCACCTCGCCCGGGTGCTTGACCAGCGCCGCCACGCCGCACCGGAAGACTCCTACGTCGCCTCCCTGCATCACAAGGGGCTCAACAAGATTCTCGAGAAGGTGGGCGAAGAGGCCGTCGAGGTCGTGCTCGCCGCCAAGGATGCCGAGCACGGCGGCGAGCGCGAGCGTCAGGCGGTTATCGCCGAAACCGCGGATCTGTGGTTTCATAGCCTGGTCATGCTCTCGCATCTTGGGCTCGATCATGAAAGCGTGCTCGACGAGCTCGCCCGCCGTTTCGGGGTCTCGGGCCACGACGAAAAGGCGTCCCGGCAGCGCTGATCCCGAACAAGAAATCACCCGTTCTTTGATCCTTTTCTTCATGAGGAAACGACTATGTTAGGTGGCATCAGTATCTGGCAGCTCCTGATCGTTCTGGGCATCATCATCCTGATCTTCGGCACCAAGAAGCTGCGCAACGTCGGCACCGATCTCGGCGGCGCGGTCAAAGGGTTCAAGAGTGCCATGAGCGAAGACGAAAAAGACAAAAGTGCCGAGCGCGACGACGCCGCCCGCGTCGCCCACGAGGAGCCGGGCAACACGTTCGACGTCCAGGCCGAAGAGAAGCGCAAGGCGGACGAGAAGCGCTTCGAGGAGCGTCCGTAAGCCATGCTGGATATCGGCTTTCTCGAACTCATGCTCATCGGTATCGTGGCGCTGGTGGTGCTCGGTCCCGAGCGGCTGCCGAAGGCCGCGCGCACCACCGGCATGTGGATCGGCAAGATCAAGCGAACGGTATCCGGCATGCAGCGCGAGATCACCGCTCAGCTCGAGGCCGAGGAGCTTCGCCAGAAGCTCAGCGACCAGCAGAAGAAGCTCGACGAGAGCCTCTCCCAGGCCAAGCGCGACGTGGAGCGCATCGCCGATGTTACGCGCGTCACCTCGCGCCCGGGCGGCAACTCCGCACAGGCCGACAAGTACGTGGAAGAAGCCAGAACTCATCTCGACGACGCGCTGAAGACGGTTCACGAGGAGCCCGTGGTCTCGCCGGCACCGGCCACCGACGCACCCGCCGACACCGATCCGAAGAAGGCCGACCCGAGGAAGGCCGACCCGAAGAAGGACAGCACCTCCCCATGAGCAAGCCGGGCGATTCAGACAAGGCGCGCGAAGACCAGAGCCAGGCCCCGTTGATCGAGCACCTGATCGAGCTGCGCTCGCGCCTGATCAAGGCGGTGGTGGTCATCGTGGTCATCTTTTTGGCGCTCTACGCCTTCGCCAACGATCTCTATACCTTCGTGGCCGACCCCCTGATGGCCATGCTGCCGCCGGGCTCGCAGATGATCGCGACAGAAGTGGCCTCGCCCTTTCTGGCGCCGTTCAAGCTGACCCTGGTGGTCGCGGTGTTCCTGGCGATTCCCTTCGTGCTTCATCAGGCTTGGGCATTCATCGCCCCGGGGCTCTACGACAACGAGAAGGCACTGGCGATACCGATTCTGGTCTCGAGCGTGGCGCTGTTCTATGCCGGCGCGGCCTTCGCCTACTACGTGGTGTTCCCGCTGCTGTTCGAGTTCTTCACCCAGACGGGCCCGGCCAACGTGGCGGTGATGACCGACATCAACCAGTACCTGAACTTCGTGCTGAAGCTGTTCTTCGCCTTCGGCGTGGCCTTCGAGATTCCCATCGCGACGTTTCTGCTGATCCTCTCCGGGGCGACCACCGTGGAGAGCCTGTCGCAGAAGCGCCCCTACATCATCCTGGGGTGTTTCGTGATCGGCATGCTTCTGACCCCGCCGGACGTGATCTCGCAGAGCCTCCTGGCGATCCCCATGTACCTGCTCTACGAGGTGGGCCTGCTGTTCGGCCGGCTGGTGCGTCGGCGCCGGCAGGCCGCCGAGGACGCGACCGACTAGCGCCGGGCCGTCGATCGAAAAAAGCCTCTGCGACCTGCAGAGGCTTTTTCGTATCCGGCGGGGTCCGGGGCTCAGTTGCGGGTCTGGTCGATCATCTCGTCGATCCGCTCGACCAGCTTGAAGATGCCGCTGGCCGCCTCGCTGATGCGCGTGGCCTGCATGTAGGCCGGCGTGGTCACCACCCGGTGCTCGAGATCCACCACGATGTCGTCGACATCGCAGCCCCGGTGCAGCCCGCCCATGGCGCTGATCGCGCCGGATACGCCCGGGTCGCGGCCGATGGTCACCGCGATGCCGTCGCCGAGAAGCTTCGGCACCAGCACCGGCGCGATGCACATCAGGCCGATGGGCTTGGCGTCCTCCTTGAAGGCGGCGAGTGCGGGCTTGAGGCTTTCGAGCACCTCCATGGCATCGCCCTTCTCGGCGAAGTCGCAAAGGTTCTTGGCCACCCCGAAGCCGCCGGGAACGATCACGGCATCGAAGGCGTCGGCGTCGAGCTCGTCGATCGGCTGGATGTCGCCACGCATCAGCCGCGCGGACTCCGTGAGCACGTTGCGCGCCTCGCCCTCGGTCACGTCCTGGGTCCGGTGGTCGATGACGTGGTGCGCCTCGATGTCCGGTGCGAAGGCGCGGTAGCCGATCCCCAGTTGATCCAGGCGTAGAAGCGTCAGCGTGGTTTCGTAAATCTCCGATCCATCATAAGCGCCGCAGCCGGCCAGAATCACTGCTACTTGTTTGCCCATGCCTCACTCCCTTGGTTATGTCCATGCGCGCGAAGCCAGCGCCATGGTCGAATCGACACTCTAGTCACTCTCGACGAGCGCCACAAGGCGGCTTTCGCCGCAGGCCGTGGCTGATATACTCGTGTCGAAAAGGCCTTACTCCTACGAGCCAAGCGGAGAGTTCATGAGCACACCCCGTCAGTTTCCCGCCACCCGCATGCGCCGCATGCGCCGCGACGACTTCTCGCGCCGTCTGATGCGTGAATCCCACCTGAGCCCGTCCGACCTGATCCTGCCGGTGTTCGTGCTCGAGGGCGAGAACCAGCGCGAGGCGGTGGACTCGATGCCCGGCGTCGAGCGCCTCTCCATCGATCTTCTGATCGAGCAGGCCCGCGAAGCTTTCGAACTCGGCATCCCGGCGCTGGCGCTGTTCCCGGTGGTCGGCCCGGAGCACAAGAGCGAGCTCGCCGAGGAAGCCTACAACGCCAGCGGCCTGATCCAGCGCTGCGTGCGCGCGCTCAAGGCCGCGCTGCCGGAGCTTGGCCTGATCACCGACGTGGCACTCGACCCCTACACCAGCCACGGCCAGGACGGCATTCTCGACGAGCAGGGCTACGTGCAGAACGACCGTACCGTGGACACGCTACTCAAGCAGGCGCTCTCCCACGCCGAGGCCGGCGCCGACGTGCTGGCCCCTTCCGACATGATGGATGGGCGTATCGGCGCCATTCGCCGGGTACTCGAGCAGGACAACCTGCACAACGTGCGCATCATGGCCTACAGCGCCAAGTACGCCTCCGCCTACTACGGCCCGTTTCGCGATGCGGTGGGCTCGGCGGGCAACCTGGGTAAAGCCGACAAGCGCACCTACCAGATGGACCCGGCCAACACCGACGAGGCGATTCACGAGGTCGCGCTCGACATTTCCGAGGGCGCCGACATGGTGATGGTCAAGCCCGGCATGCCGTATCTGGACGTGGTGCGCCGGGTCAAGAGCGAACTGGGCGTGCCCACCTTCGCCTACCAGGTGAGCGGCGAGTACGCCATGCACCGCGCCGCCTTCGACCATGGCTGGCTCGACCCCGACGCGGTGATCCTGGAGTCATTGATGTGCTTCAAGCGCGCCGGCGCCGACGGCATTCTCACCTACTTCGCCCTCGACGCCGCGCGCCTGCTCGCCGAGCACCCCGCGCGCTGACACCGAAGTGTCATATTTCCCCTGCAGAATGCGAGGTTTCACACTACGTTCAAGATAAGCGCCGCCGGCGCGACAGCCACTCTGCAGGGGGTAAGGCCATGGAGATGCACTCGTCGGAGTCCACACCGCTTCAAGGCGTCGAGGGCGCCGGCGTCGAGGGTGATCTTCCGGCTCTGCGCATCAACCGCACCCCGACCGGCGTGCAGGCCAAGGAGGCGCTGGCGCAGACCGACCTGGACGACCCGGAGCTCTACTTCAACCGCGAGCTCTCCCACCTGCAGTTCAACATCCGGGTGCTCGAACAGGCCTTGGACGACGCTCACCCGCTCTTGAACCGGCTGATGTTCCTGCTGATCTTCTCCTCCAACATGGACGAGTTCTTCGAGATCCGCGTGGCCGGGCTCAAGCACCAGATCGCTCTCAACGACGACACCACCTCGGTGGATGGCCGCCTGCCCAAGGCAGTGCTGGCGGAGATTTCCGACATCGCCCACCGCCAGATCGCTCGCCAGTACCAGATTCTGAACGACACCCTGCTGCCGGCGCTGGAGGCCCAGGGCCTGCGCTTTCGCCGCCGCGACCAGTGGACCGAGGCACAGAAGGCGTGGGTGCGCACGTTCTTCGATACCGAGATCATGCCGGTGATCAGCCCCATCGGCCTGGACCCTTCTCACCCGTTTCCGCGACTGGTCAACAAGAGCCTCAACTTCATCGTCGAGCTCGAGGGCAAGGACGCCTTCGGGCGCTCCGGCGGCATGGCGATCCTGCCCGCGCCGCGTTCGCTGCCGCGCCTGATCGCCCTGCCCCGGGAGCTGTGCGCCGAGGGCTTCGCCGAGTACGTGTTCCTGTCGTCGATGATCCACGCCCACGCCGAGGAGCTGTTCCCCGGCATGCGCGTGCTCGGCTGCTACCAGTTCCGGCTGACCCGCAACGCGGATCTCAGCGTCGACCCGGAAGAGGTGTCGGATCTCGCTTCGGCGCTCAAGGGCGAACTGCTTGCCCGACGCTACGGCAGCGGCGTGCGCCTGGAGGTGGCCAATAACTGCCCGGAGGGGCTGACCGATTTCCTGCTGCGCCAGTTCGACCTGGGCCTGGAGGATCTCTACCGGGTCGAGGGGCCGGTGAACCTGACGCGCATGATGTCGGTACTGGGCGACGTCGACCGGCCCGAGCTGCGCTACCGCCCCTTCACGCCGAGCGTGCCCAAGGCGCTGAAGGAAGGCAGCCTGTTCGATGCCATCACCCGGCAGGACATCCTGCTCCACCACCCGTTCCAGTCGTTCTCGCCCATCGAGGATCTGCTGCGCGAGGCGGCGCGTGACCCGGACGTGCTGGCGATCAAGCAGACGCTCTATCGCACCGGGGCGGACTCGTCGATCGTCGGCGCCTTGGTCGATGCGGCAAGCCAGGGCAAGGAGGTCACGGTGGTGATCGAGCTGCGCGCGCGCTTCGACGAAGCCGACAACCTGCAGCTCGCCTCGCGCCTGCAGGAGGCTGGCGCCATCGTGATCTACGGCATCATGGCCTACAAGACCCACGCCAAGATGCTGCATATCGTGCGCCGCGAAAAGGGCGAGCTGCGCCACTATGCCCACCTCGGCACCGGCAACTACCACGCCAAGACCGCCAAGCTCTACACCGACTACAGCCTGCTGACCGCCAACCAGACGCTGTGCGCCGACGTGCACCGGGTCTTCCAGCAGCTCTCCGGCATGGGCCAGGCACGCCGAATCGACACTCTCCTGCACGCCCCCTTCACGCTGCACCCGAGGCTCGTCGAGATGATCGACCGCGAGGCCCAGTTCGCCGCCAAGGGCAAGCGCAGCCACATCATCATCAAGTGCAACTCGCTCACCGAGCCCAAGCTGATCAAGGCACTCTACCGCGCTTCGCAAGCGGGCGTGGAGTGCGACCTGATCATTCGCGGCATGTGCTGCCTGCGTCCAGGGGTGAAGGGCGTGTCGGAGAACATCCGCGTACGCTCGATCATCGGACGGTTTCTCGAGCATACCCGGGTGTTCCACTTCCATAACGGCGGCAAGCCCGAGATATGGTGCTCGAGCGCCGACTTCATGCCGCGCAACATGTTCCACCGCGTCGAGACCTGCTTTCCGCTCAAGGACAAGAAGCTCGCCAACCGGGTACGCAAGGATCTCGAGACCTACCTGGTGGACAACTGCCAGAGCTGGCTCTTGCAAAGCGATGGCAGCTACCGGCTGCAGTCGCCGGGCGCAGGCGATGCGATCAGCGCCCAGGAGACGCTGCTCTACGCCTTCGCCTCGAAGAGCTGACGCGCTTGGGCAAGCGCGCGGGAGTATGAGAAGCTATCCCCCTATCATCGCGGCGACCGACACCGCGCGCCTTGCCCCGTCATGAACCGGTCCCGGGCCGGTTCGAACCGTGAATCTTGCCCATGATCGAACTACGTCACCTGCGCACACTGGTTGCGCTGCGCGAAACCGGCTCGCTGGTCGAAGCCGCCGAGCGCGTCCACCTGACCCAGTCGGCACTCTCCCATCAGTTGAAGGACCTCGAGCATCGCGTGGCGGGGCCGCTGTTCGTGCGCAAGACCCGCCCGGTCGAGTTCACTCGGGCGGGGCTTCGTCTTCTCGCCCTCGCCGACGAACTGCTGCCGTCGGTGCGCCGCGCCGAGCGCGACCTGGCCCGCCTGGCCGGGACCGAGCAGGGCCGCCTGCACATGGCGATCGAGTGCCACAGCTGCTTCCAGTGGCTGATGCCGACGGTGGACTACTTTCGCGATCACTGGCCGGAGATCGAGATCGACATCCCCAGCGGCCACCACTTCGACCCGCTGCCGGCGCTGGCCCGCGAGCAGCTCGACCTGGTGATCACCGCCGACCCCCAGCCCATCGACGGTATCCACTACGCGCCGCTGTTTCGCTACGAGGGGCTGCTGGCGGTGGCTCGCCAGCACCCGTTTGCTCAGAAGGCGTTCGTCGAGCCCGAGGCCCTGGCCGGCGAAACGCTGATCACCTATCCGGTCGAGCACACCCGCCTGGACGTCTTCACCCAGTTCCTGACCCCCGCCGAGGTGCGCCCCAGGGAAATCCGCACCGCCGAGCTGACCATCATGATGATGCAGCTGGTGGCCAGCGGTCGCGGGGTGTGCGCGCTGCCCAACTGGGCGCTGACCGAGTATCTCGAGCGCGCCTACGTGAGCGCCGTGAAGCTCGGCGAGTCGGGCATCTGGAGCACGCTGTTCGCCGCGATTCGCGAGGAGACGCGCCATACGCCCTGGATGAAGGATTTCCTGCGTACCGCGCGGGAAACGTCGTTCGCGGTGCTCAGCGGCATCAAGCCGGCGGGTCACGACGAGGAATCAGAAGCGTAAAGCGCGCCCCGCCGAGGGTCGGGCTCTCGTCGATGGTGACGCTGCCGCCGTGGCCGCTCATCACCTTGTGGACGATGGAGAGCCCCAGCCCGTAGCCGCCGGAGCTGCGCGCCCGGCTGTCGTCGAGCCGCGCGAAGGGTTTGAAGATGTCACCGCGCGCCTCCACGGGAATGCCCGGCCCGTCGTCCTCGACATCGATGCGCACCAGGTGCGGCTCGTCCCAGAGACGGATGACGACCTGGGTACGCCCGTAGCGGCAGGCGTTGCTCACCAGGTTCTGCAGCGCCCGCTGCAGGTAGCGCGGCTCGGCCAGAATCTCGACCTCACCCTCCGCCTCGAGCTTGAGCGTCAGCGACTTGTGCAGCGGGGTGAGCGCGTCGATCACCCGGCGCGCCATAGCGCAGCACTCCACCGGCGCCATGTCGAGCTCGTCGCCGTGACCCGGCCCGCCGCCCAGGCGGGCGTAGGTAAGAATCTCGTCGACCAGATCGTCGAGCTCGGCGATGTCGGCATCGATACCCTGGAGCTGGCGGCGGATCGCCGGCTCCTCGGTCATGTCCTCGACCATCTGCACCGCGAAGCGAATCCGCGCCACCGGCGTTCGAAGCTCGTGGGAGACCGCGCGGATCATCTCCTGCTGCCCCTTGAGCAGCGTCTGCACCTGACTCGCCATGGCGTTGAAGGCCATGCCCAGCCGGCCCAGGAAGTCGCCGCTCTCGACCTTCACCCGGGTCTCCAGCCGGCCGCTGGCGATGCGCGTGGCGGCCAGTTCCAGGCGCGCCATGCGCGCCTCGATGCTGCGCATGATGAGATAGATGATCAGGCTCAGTACCACCATCACGCCGATCAGCAGCGGCAGATGAAGGCTCAAGGGCAGCGTCTCGCGCCGGGCGATGGGTCCGGCCTTGAGCCACTGCTCGTTGCCCGGCACCTGGTAGAGAAACGACAGCGACAGCTGTTCGTTCACCAGGCGCATCACCACGTCACCGCGATCGAGCTGCTGATGCTGGGCAGGGGTGAGATCCTCGGGAAGCGCAGTGAGCAGGGCCAAGGGCCAGCCCGTCGAGTGCAGGCGTGAGAGCAGCTCGGGCCGGTCGGCATAGGGCGTGCGCGAAAGCCACTCGCCGAGCGCGACCAGGCTGCCCTGCCACTGCCGCTCGCTCCAGCCGACGAAGGTGGCGCTCAGCACGCTGCTCGGCGACACGCCGTCGTCGGGAAGGCGCTGGCGCAACTGCCAGGGGTCCTCGTCGATCAGGATGCCGCCGCGCTTCAGGCGCGCCTTCTCGAAATAGTTCAGCTCGGCGCTATCCAGGGGTCGCAGCGCCAGTTGCATGCCGAGCTGCTGGGCAAAGATGTTCAGGCGCGCCTCGCGGCGCGCAGGCGGCAGTGCAGCGAGCTGCTCGGTCATCAGCGTCATCGGAAGGCTCGCCATCCTTTCGCGAAACTCTTCCCGGCGCACCTGCTCGATGAAGGTGCGCCCGCCGATGGTGAGCAGGAACACCACGCACAGCGAAAGCCCCAGCAGGACGTAGAAGCGCAGAAAGGAGCCATGGCCGAGCACGCGCGACATGTCGCTTACCTCTTCGATGCAGCGAAAACCGCCGGACGCGCTCGCATCCTAGCTATCCTTGACGAACAGATAGCCCTTGCTGCGCACCGTCTTGATGCGGTGGGGCTGGTGGGGGTCGTCGCCGATCTTCGGGCGGATGCGCGAGACGCGCACGTCGATCGAGCGGTCCTGGCCATCGTACTTGATACCGCGCAGGTCGTTGAAGATCTCCTCGCGGGTCAACACGGTGCCGGCGTTGCGGGCCAGCAGCCAGAGCAGGTCGAACTCGGCGCTGGTCAGGTCGATGCGCTCGCCGTCGAGCCACGCCTCGCGAGTGGCGCTGTCGATCTCGAGGTTGGAGAACTGCAGGCGCACTTCACCGTTGGGCGCAGCCGGCGCGTCGGCGCGGCGCAGCAGCGCCCGCATGCGCGCCAGCAACACCCGGGGCTGCACCGGCTTGGGCACGTAGTCGTCGGCGCCCATCTCGAGCCCCAGCACCTGGTCGAGATCGTCGGTGCGCGCGGTCAGCATCATGATGGGACCGGCGAAGTTGGGTCGCACCCGACGGCAGATCGACAGCCCATCTTCGCCGGGGAGCATCAGGTCGAGGATGACCAGGTCCGGCGCAAGCTCCATGATGCGCTCGACGCCCTTGGCGCCGTCGGCCTCGATGGTCACCCGGAAACCGTTGTTCTCCAGGTAGTCTCGGGTGAGCTCGGCCAGGCGCTTGTCATCTTCGATGATCAGCACGTGGTCTTGATCGGGATGGTCAATCATGGTCGGCTCCCGTTCCCTCGGTCATGGTGATGCTCCCCGTGGTCGAATGATGGCTCGGCGATCTCGCCAAACGATCAATAGTAACACTTGCTTACTCTTTATTAACGTTGGCGAGCGAAATTGCAAGACCCGGTGGCGCCACGGCGAAAGATGGCGCCCCTGCCGCCCGCCAAGCGTCATTTTTCGACGCTTGATTCTTGATTTATTGAGGTCTAATGTTGACCGGGCAAGCTGTCAACCGTGATTTCTGAAGCGGCAGGAGGAGGCAATGGGCAATCAGAAGGCCAAGAGCGTCATCAAGCGTGTCTACGTACCCACCCAGGTGCGCGATCTACCCAACGGTGAAAAACTGACCATTCCAGGGCACTACAAGGCGCCGCCTAATGAAGAGAGCGGCTCTCAGCACTGATCGAGCGCTCGCGGCGCGGTCATACGCCAAGCACAAGCACCAACGAGAAAGCAGGCCCGAAGGCCTGCTTTCTCGTGTAGGGCGGGTAGTTCGTGCGTTCGCCCGTGCTATCCCTTGGGACCGAACAGGAACCAGGCGATCAATCCCACCAGCGGGAAGATCAGCAGCACCAGAATCCAGACCAGCTTGGCGAGACTGCTCGCCGGACTCTTGGCGACCTTGACGATGGCCCAGATGACAATGACGAGCCAGATGAGTCCCAGCAATCCACCGACTTCAATACCCATAATCGTTCTCCTTGATCGGTCGACATCGACAGGGGTGAACCCTACCTCGACATCGATGGGTTGGTATCCTTACGTCGAACAGCATAGCACTTCCTCGACGACATGCGAGCCTCACGGCTCGGGCAGGCGCAGGCGCATCTCGCCGTCGGCCATTTCGATGGCGAACAGGTTCAGAAAGCTCATGCCCAGCAGCACCGTATCATGCTCCATGCCGGGGCTGATCGACCCTTGCACGCTCTGCGCACGCAGGCCGCCCAGCACCACTTCGTCGAGTTCGGTCAGGTTGCCCTGCACTCGACCGTTGGCGGTATTGAACCAGGCGCTGCGCCCGGGAACCAGTGCCAGGCGAGCGGCGAGCTCCTGGGGCACGTTGACGTAGGTCGCGCCGGTATCGAGCAAGAAGGTCACCGGCTCGCCATTGATTTCGCCGGGCGCCTCGAAGTGCCCGGAGCGATTGCGCTTGAGCGTGACCGGCGCGCCGTCGGGCGAGGCGTTCACCACGTGGGCATTGGGCGTGCTGAGCTTGGTGAAGCCGCCGTCGATCAGCCAGGTTCCCGCGCCCAGCAGCACGATCCAGAACAGCAGCATCATCACGATCCCGCCGCGCTGGGCATCGAGCGATCTCATTCGTCCCTCCTCAGGGGCCTTCCCAGTCAAGCGCTGCTTGTCGACCCCGGCGCTCGTCGACCCCGACACAGATCAGCATGGCGATGATGAACAGTCCCGCACATAGAAGAATAGACGCTTGCAGACCGACCAGCGCCTGCAGTACGCCCAGCATCACGATGCCCAGCACCCCCGCGAGCTTGTTGGAGAGCCCCCAGAAGCCGAAGAACTCCGCCGACTTGGGCTGGGGCGAGAACACGCCGACCAGGGCGCGACTGGCGGACTGGCTCGAGCCCAGGCTCAGCCCGGCCAGGCACCCCACGTAAAGAAACACGTACTGCGCCTGCCACTGCCAGCCGAAGGCGGCGTTGGCCCAGGCGGTCAGCTCCGGCGTCGCCCAGATCGCCAGGATCGCCAGCACCCAGAGCGCCAGGGTCATCTGATAGGTGCGCTTGGCGCCGATCCGGTCCTGAAGGAAACCGAAGCCCAGCGCCCCGGCGGCAGCGGTCACCTGCACGACGATGAACATGATGTTGCGCACGCTCTCGTCCCAGCCGATCACCTGGGCACCGTAGATGAAGGCGAAGGCGATGATGATGTAGACCCCGGCCATCGAGAACAGCAGCGACACCAGAAAGCGGGTCAGATCCTTGAAGTGGCGAAGCTCGTCGAGCGTGCCCAGCACCTGACGCTTGGCGATGGCGCGGTAGGAGACGCCGCCGGGCCGGGGCGTGCCGCGCTCCTTGAGCCACAAAAACGTGGGGATCGCCGCCACCAGGAAAAACCCTGCGGCGAAGGGCCCGACCCAGCGAATGCGCTCGAAGTTGGCCGCCGTCGCCTCGCCCAGGGCCACCAGCGTGAAGCCTGCAGCGAACAGCCCCCCGATATAGCCAAGCGCCCAGCCGAATCCCGAAATCTTGCCTAGCGACTCCGGCGGGCCGAGCTCCGGCAGGAAGGCGGCGATGAACGACTCGCCCATGGAGTAGGCGTAGTTGGAGAGCACGATCAGTAAAAGCCCCGCCACGACGAAGCCGGGCTCGACGAAGTAGAGCATGGCGGTGGTGGCCACCGTCGCCAGGTAGCTTGCGAAGAGAAAGCGCTTCTTCTCGGCGCGATAGTCCATGATGGCGCCGCACAAGGGCGCCGAGACCACCACCATCAAATAGCTCGCCGCCAGCGCCAGGCTCCACAGGAAGTTGGCCAGCCGAAAGCCATCGCCCCGATCACCGACGATGACGGTGGTGAAAAGCTCGCCGAAGACCACGGTGATGATCAACAGCGTATACGCCTGGTTGGCGAAGTCGAACATCGCCCAGCCGAAGATCTCGCGGCGCGAGGCACGCATGGGCGCTTTTTCAGCTCGTTCTGCGGACATAGCTGCGGACACTGGTTCTGCGGACATGGAAACTCTCGTGCAATCGGTGGATCACCGGGCGGCAAAAAGGAGATGACAGGGCCGGCGAGTTGCTCTAACTTTTTTCAAGAGGGTCAGACCGGGATACTACTTGATGACGCGTGGGCTCGACATAAGAACGAACCGGTTTTTCCAGCGGACATCGCGTATCGTCATCGGTCTTGCACTGACGATGGGCGCGTTTGCCGGCGTGCCCGCCCGAGCCGAGCCCCTGTCGCTTTCCGCCTTCACCTACGTCACCGAAGAGTACCCGCCCTACAACTACCTCCAGCAGGGTATCGTGAAGGGCCGCACGATCGAGTTGCTGCAGCGGCTGTTCCACCACACCCAGGCCTCCTTCGAGAGCGCCCACATACAGAGCTACCCTTGGGTCAGGGCTTACAACCTCACCCTGCAGACGCCCAACACCGTGCTCTTTTCCACCACCAAGACGCCATCGCGCGAGGCGCTCTTTCACTGGGCTGGCCCCATCGACATCGACCCCGTGGCGCTGCTTGCCCGCCGCGAAGCGGCCATCGACATCCAGACGCTCGAGGAGGCGATCCTGCAGAACCTGAGCGTGGTGGTGATTCGCGAGGACATCGGTGACACCAGTCTAGCAGAGGCGGGCTATCCCGAACGTTTAATCCACCGGGCGCTGGACAACCAGAGCGCGCTGTTCATGCTGATGAACGAGCGCGTCGACCTGTGGGCCTACAGCGGCCGGGTCGCCGACTGGATCGCCGAACGCGCCGGTTACGTGTCTTCCCCTCTCGAGTCGGTCTACACCCTGAGCGACTACCCGCTCTACTTCGCCATCAACAAAGAGAGCGACCCGGCGCTGATCGCCCGCTTCAAGCAGGCGATAGAGGAGCTAAGTGGACTTGATATTCACCAGGCGGTGTATCAGGATGAGTAGCCCGAGCACCCGTATCCTTTCACCTGTGCTTTTGACGATAACCATGATGCTTGCGAGTACACAGGTGACTGCCCAGTCGACACCCGCCTACCATTTCCTGACCCTCAATACCGAGGAGTATCCGCCGTTCAATCACGAACGTGACGGAGAGATCGCGGGACTCGCCACCCAGCGCCTGCGCCACGCCGTGGCAAGTGCCGGCATCGATGCGCGCTTCCTCATCCTGCCCTGGGCGCGCGCCTATACCGAGGCCCGGTTCAGGCCCGACCACTGCGTCTACTCGACCACGCGGACGCCGGCACGCGAGGCGCTGTTTCAATGGGCAGGGCCACTGGTGATCAACGAATGGTCGGCGCTCACCCTGGCGGGGCGCTTCGAGGACCTGACGCGGCTCGAGGAACTGGACGGGCTTCGTGTCGGCGGGTTTCTCGAGGACGCCATCGGCGACTACGTGGAAGAGCAGGGCATCAGGGTGCTGCGCGCGCCCAGCGAGCGGGTGAACATGGCCCGCCTCAAGGCGGGGCTGATTGACGTGCTCGTCTCCGGCCGGGCGACGGCAACGTTTTTGGCCGCCGAGCAGAACGTCGCCATCGCCCATCGCTTCACCTTCGCCCGCACGCCGCTCTATCTCGCTTGTCATCCCGACGTCCCCGGCGAGGTGATGGAGCGCCTGCAAACGGCGCTCGAGGCGCCTCTATGAGCTCAAGGCTGCCTCGCGGCGCGCTGATAAAGGGCCGCCTGACGCTCAAGCAGGCGCTACTGACACTCTTGATCGCCACGCTGATCAGCCTGGTCGCCGGCAGCCTCGAACTACTCAGCCATGCCAAGAGCATGCGCGCCAACATCGAGCAGCGCACCCAGCAGCAGCTGGCGATCATCAACGGCGCGGCGGCGGAGGCCGCCTTCCAGCTCAACCCGCAACTGGCGGAGCAGATCGCCCTGGGTCTGTTCAACGACGACGACGTCGCGTTCGTGGCGATCCAGGACGATTTCGGCCGCACGCTGGCGACCTTCGAGTCCCCTACCCCGCCGCCGAGCTGGCTGGCCGAGGCGCTGTTCGGCGACATCCTCGACTACCAGACGCCGCTTCGCTATCACCTGGACGATACCCTGCCCACCTCACGGGTGGGCGACATCCAGCTGACGCTCGACCAGCGCTACCTCACCGCGCAGTTCCTCGCCCGCAGCTACAGCGTGGTCGGCGTCAGCATCGTCGAGGCGTTTTTGCTGAGCAGCCTGTTCATCGCCTTCTTTCACGTCTACATCACGCGCCCGCTGCTCAAGGTGCACGCCGCGATCAGCCAGACCGACCCGGCCCATCCCGCCCGCTGGCCCAAGCCCACCCTGCGCGGGCATCGCGACGACGAGCTCGGTCATCTCGTCGAGAGCGTCGATCACCTGTTGCACGAGTTCCAGCGCGGTCTGGAGCAGCGCGACCACCTGCACCGACTGTCGCGCCATGACGGGCTCACCGGCATCGCCAACCGG
Source organism: Halomonas sp. 707D7 (assembly GCF_024158715.1). Lineage (GTDB taxonomy): Bacteria > Pseudomonadota > Gammaproteobacteria > Pseudomonadales > Halomonadaceae > Vreelandella. The sequence goes on from NZ_JAMZBC010000024.1 coordinate 16,130, forward strand.
CGCTACTTCGACACCTTCCTGGCCCACCAGTGGGAACAGGCAGCGGTGGCCAATGCCCCCATCGCGGTGATCTTCATCGATATCGACAGCTTCAAGGCCTTCAACGACCACTACGGCCACACCCTGGGCGACGACACGCTCAAGCGCGTGGCGAAGGCGCTCGATCGCTGCATCGATTCACAGAGCGACCTGCTGGCGCGCTACGGCGGCGAGGAGTTCGTCTGCGTGCTGCCGGGCCAGGACATTCACGGAGCGCTCTCGCGCGCCAACCATATGCGCCAGGCGGTGATGACGCTGGCGATCCCCCACGCGCGGGGCGCGGCGGAGAGCATCCTGACCATCAGCATGGGGGTGGCCAGTGCCCGCCCCACGCCTGGCGAGGGGCCGGACCGGCTTTTGAACGAGGCGGACGCCCGGCTCTACGAAGCGAAGAATCGCGGGCGCAACCGTATCGAGGCGTTCAAGTCGGTGTAGAGCGGGGAATGGTCTAGAGAAGGACGCCGGGATCGGGCACTCCGATCCCGGCGTTTCAGGTCAGTAGCCAGTGGGCAAGAACGGCGGACAGCCCGACTACCATCGCCGTCATCACGGCCACGATGACCACCAGATCCAGCCAGCGGTCGAAGGCGGCCCCCTTGGGCTGCCTTCGCGTGGCGCCGTGGCGTTGTCGAGCCATGGGCGCATACTCCTGTGAGCGCTCTAGCGAGCCAGCGAAAAACAAAGTTTAGCCCCTGATGCGGCGGTTGACCACGACCGGTGCGCGGCGCAGGCGCTCCTGCTCCTCCTCGCTCAACTCCTCGGCCTCGAAGGCGTCCGCCCCGACGGGCGTATCGCCATGGCGACGGTAGAGCTGGGTGAGCATCGCCTTGCGATCGGCGCGCAGCTCGCGCATCAGCACGTACACCATCAGGTACAAGATGAACGTGAAGGGCAGCGCCGCCAGCACCGCCGCCGATTGAAGCCCGGTCAAGCCCCCGGCGGCGATCAGCGTCAGGCAGATCGCGGCGATCAACACCCCCCAGATCACCCGCTTGTAGAGCGGCGGGTCGATCGAGCCGTTGTCGGTCATCTGGGCCACGATATAGGACGCCGAGTCCGCGGACGTCACCAGGAAGATGAAGATCAAGAGAATCGACACCAGCGAGATGACGCTCGTGAACGGCATCAGCTCGTACATCCTGAACAGCGCCACGGTGATGTTCTCCTCGGTGGCGGCAGCCAGACCGACGCTGTCGCCGTTGAGCTCCATGTTGAGCGCCGCACCGCCGAACACCCCGATCCACAGGCAGGCGAGCAACGGCGGCATGATCAGCACGCCGAAGACGTACTCCTTGATGGTGCGTCCGCGCGACACGCGGGCAACGAAGGTGCCGACGAAGGGCGACCAGGCGATGACCCAGGCCCAGTAGAAGATCGTCCAGCTGCTCGCCCACTCGTTGCCGCTGTAGGGCGAGATGCGCAGGCTCATGCCGATGAAGTTCTGCAGGTAGTCGCCGATACCCATGGTGATGGTTTCGAGAATGGCGACCGTCGGGCCGGTGACGAGAATGTAGACCATCAGGCCGATACACAGCGACAGATTCAAGTTCGAAAGCCGCTTGATCCCCTTGTCGAGTCCCGACCAGGTGGAGAGCATGTAAGCGCAGAACATCACCGAGAGGATGATGAACTGCCAGAGCGTGCTTTCCGGCAGCCCGAACACCGCGTTCAGCCCGCCGTTCATCTGCAAGACGCCAAGGCCCAGCGAGGTCGCGACCCCCATGACCGTCGCCACCACGGCGAAGACGTCGAGCCAGGCGCTGTAGGGGCGCAGCCAGGGCTTCTTGGCGGTCATCGACGACAGCACCGAGGAGACCAGCCCCGCGCGGCCCTTGCGAAACTGGAAGTAGGCGATGATCAGCCCCACCACCGAGAACGCCGCCCACTGATGGATCCCCCAGTTGAAGTAGCTGTACTGGATGGCGTAGCGCGCCGCCGCTTCGGTCTCGGCCTCGACATCACCATAAGGGGGCTCGATGTAGTGGCTCATGGGCTCGGCCATGCCGTAGAACACCAGCCCCACCCCGAAGCCCGCCGCCAGCAGCATGCTCACCCAGGAGAAGAAACTGTAGTCGGGCCGACTGTCCTGCGGGCCGAGGCGCACCTTGCCATACTTGCTGAACGCGAGCGCGAACAGAAAGACCACGAAGCCGAACACCGAAATCAGGTAGAACCAGCCCATGTAGTGAGTGATCGCCCCGAGGGCCGCCTCGGCACCCGCGCCGAAATTGTCCGGAAATATCGCGCCGACCACCACCAGTGCAAAGATGATGACCGCGGACGCGATGAAGACCGTCTTGCCGCCGTGATTGGACATGCTCTCTCCCTGTTGTCCTGCGTCGAATCGTCCCTGTCCTTTCGTTCCACCTGACGCTGCTCCTTGTCAGCGCCCAACGCAAGACCTGCTTGTCGATTCGACCTCTGGATGGCTCTTTTGCCATCGTTTTTGTTACGAACGCTCTGGATGCTGCTCGAGAACCCATTGACGAGGCGTCGTTGCTTGTCATCCGATGTTTGCCCATGGCAAATCAGCCTGCCGCCCTCAGCATAGACGCCCAGGCAGCGACTATCACGTTTTGGCAATGACGCACGACGGTAGGCCGAGATACGTAAAAGTGAACTCACCTGGCAAGCCGTGTTCCAATGAGGGCAAACGTCCAACGGAGGCACTCATGCCACACCCGAACCGCGACTCGAGAAACGCTGCCTGGCAGGCCGCCCACCAATGGCGAGCCCGGGCTGCCAACACCCAGCCCACCGGGCTTCTGGGAGCGTTGAAGCTGGTGCTGGTCTGGCTTGCTTTCGGCGCCCTGATGATCGTCGGGGTGGTGTTTGGACTGATCTTTCTGCTGGTCGGCTGGGCCATGATGCCGTTCATGCGCCACAAGATGAAAAAGCGCATGGAGCAGATGCGCGCCGATCGTGCCCAGGATATCGGTGGCAATACCCACGAGCGCGCCTCGCCTGCGAAGGGTGAGCATGCGACCCTCGAGGGCAGCTTTGAAGTGAAGAACGAGCGCTAGAGCGGCGCCAGTATCCAGTTGAAGGTGGCGGCCAGCACCAGGGGCATCACGACGAGGCTTCCCAGGTTGCCGATCAGCACGATGGACGCCACTTTCTGCGGAGCGAGATCGTACTGCTCCGCCACCAGGTAGTTGAGCACCGCCGGCGGGAGTGCGGCAAAGATCAGCAGGGTCGCCTGCTGCAAGGCGTCCAGCGGCAGCCACAGCATCAGCGGCAAGGCCACCACCAGCCCCGACAGCGGACAGAGCAGCGCTCCCAGAAGTCCGGTTCGCCAGTCACCGAAATCCACCTCCAGAAGACGCACCCCGAGCGCGAACAGCATCAGCGGGATGCACACCCCGCCCAGCAGGTGCATCGCCTCCAGTAGCCATCCCGGCAGCGCCACGTTACCCACGTTCACCGCAAGTCCTGCAATGCTCGCCGCGACGATCGGCATGCGCAGCAGGCGCCAGAGCGGCGTGCGTGGATCGAGCATGTAGAGCCCTACCGAGAAATGCAGCAGCATCTCGACGATGAACACCACCACTGCCGCCGGCAGCGCCGCCTCGCCGAAGGCGAGCAGCAGAAGCGGTACGCCCATGGTGCCGGAGTTGTTGAACATCATCGACGGCAGAAATACGCGAAGATCGAGGGCCAGCCACCGGGCGAGCGGCCAGAGCACCACGCCGGAGCCCAGCACCACGGCCGCCGCCGCCCCGGCGAGCCAGGCGTCGTCCGACAGCGGCGCCTGGCGATCCGCCAGCACGGCGAACACCAGCAGCGGCACGAAAAGCTCCATGTTGAGCGTATTCAGCGTGCCGATGTCCGGCGTGCGAAGACGCCCGTAGAGCGCTCCTGCGCCGGCGATCAGAAACACCGGCAAGAGCGTGGCGAGGATGTGCCCGGTCACTGCCCGGGTCCCAGAAAACGCTCCCAGAGCCGAGAGACCGTTTCACGCTGCTCGACCAGCTGATTCGCCTCCACCACGGGCTTGTCACCGGTCAACGCGGCGCGGTGGGTGCGGCTGCGGTAGGCCAGGTACGCCTCGCGCAGGGAGTGCGCTTCCTCGTCGCTGAGATAGCCGTGCTCGGCGAGCGCTTCCAGAATGCGGACGTTGTCGGAATGGGTGGTCAGCGCCGGCGTCTTCTCGGCCAGCGCCAGCACCCCGTACTGGCAGAGGAACTCGATGTCCACCATGCCGCCAGCATCGTGCTTGAGGTTGAAGCGCGCCGCCTGGTCGACGGGCCGGGTACCCAGATGATCGCGCATCTTCTGGCGCATGCCCGCCACGTCCGCCTTGAGCGTTTCGAGCGGGCGGGGCCGAGCGAGCAACTCGAGACGCAACGCGTCGAACTTCTCGGCAAGCACGGAAGAGCCCGCCACCACCCGCGAGCGCACCAGCGCCTGATGCTCCCAGGTCCAGGCGTTCTGGCGCTGGTAGTCGCCGAAGGCCTTGAGCGAGGTGACCAGAAGCCCGGCGTTGCCGGAGGGGCGCAGGCGCATGTCCACCTCGTAGAGGCTGCCCGCCGGGGTGGTGGCGGTCAGAAGGTGGATGATGCGCTGACCCAGGCGCGTATAGAACACCGGCGTATCCAGCGGGCGGGCGCCGTCGGTCGCTCCCTTGCCGTCGCTGTCGTGCAGAAACACCAGGTCCAGGTCGGAGCCGTAGCCGAGCTCGATGCCGCCGAGCTTGCCGTAGCCGACGATCAGAAACGCCGGTTCGAACTCGCTCGCCCCGGGCGGCACGCCGTGCTTTCTCGCCACGTGCTTCCAGGCCATGGCCAATACCGCGTCGAGGATCACCTCGGCGATGTAGGTCAGGTAGTCGCTCACCTTCATCAGGTGGCGGGTGCCGGCGATGTCCGAGGCGGCCACGTGCAGGGTCTTGGCGTGTTTGAAGACCCGCAGCGCCTCGAGCTGGGCCTCCTCGTCCTCCTCGGGCAGGCGGCTCAGGGTCTGGCGCAGCTCGTCGGCGAGCGCGACCTTGTCCGCCGGCGTGTAGAGCGTTTCCGGCGTCAACAGCTCGTCGAGCAACAAAGGGTAGCGCGCCAGCTGGCGGGCGATCCACGGGCTCGGCGCGCACAGCGCGATCAAGTGCGTGAGCGCCTGCGGGTTCTCGCGCAGCAGCGCCAGGTACGCGGTGCGGCGCAGCACCGCCTCGATCAAGGGCTGCACGCGCTCGAGCGCGGTGTCCGGGGCGTCGTGCTCGGCCACGGCGTCGAGCAGCAGCGGCATCAAGGCGTCCAGGCGCTCGAAGCCGATGCGCTGCATGCTCTGCACCGCGCGGCAGTGATAGAACCCGGTCAGACGCTTGAGTACCGCCGCGGGCTCGCCGAAGCCGGCAGCATTGAGCTTGGCGAGCGCTTCCTCCTCCTCGAGCTCGCCGCGCCACAGCAGGCGCCACTCGTCGAGCCCGACGCCTGCGGCGCCCTCGCCGTCGAACTCCTCCTCGGGCTCGGCGATCACCGCGTCGAAGTGGCGACGCACGCGCGCTCGCGCCGCCTCCAGCCGCTCGAGAAGTGCCGGCCAATCGGCGGCGTTCAGCGCGCAGGCGATGCGCGCGCGCTCGCCTTCGTCCTCGGGCAGCGTCTGGGTCTGGCGGTCGTCGAGCGCCTGCAGGGCGTGCTCGACGTCGCGCAGCAGCACGTAATCCTCTTCGAGCTCCGCGACCACCGACTCGGGCAGAAGCCCGAGCGCCGGCAGCCGTTCGAGCGCCTGTCGGAGCGAGGCGACCTGGAGCTCGGTGTCGCGCCCGCCGCGAATCAGCTGGAACGCCTGGACGACGAACTCCACCTCGCGAATGCCGCCGGAGCCGAGCTTGATGTTGCCCTCCATGCCCTTGCGCTTCACTTCGCGATTGATCATCGCCTTGAGCTCGCGCAGCGACTCGATCGCGCCGAAGTCGAGGTAGCGCCGGTAGACGAAGGGGCGCAGGCTCTCGAGCAGCGCCCGACCCGCCTCGATGTCGCCGGCCACCGGGCGCGCCTTGAGCATCGCGTAGCGCTCCCACTCGCGGCCCTGGTCCTGGTAGTAGCTCGCAAGCATCGAGAAGCTGCCCACCAGCGGCCCGCCGTCGCCCAGCGGACGCAGGCGCATGTCGACGCGAAAGGCGAAGCCGTCCTTGGTGACCGCGTCGAGGGCGGCGATCAGGCGCTGACCGAGCTTGGTGAAGTACTCCTGGTGGGCCAGCGGCTTGCGCCCGCCCTGAGTCTCGCCCTTCTCGGCGAAGGCGAAAATCAGGTCGATGTCCGAGGAGAGGTTGAGTTCGCCGGCGCCGAGCTTGCCCATGCCCAGCACCACCAGCCGCTGGGGCTTTCCGTCGGCGTTCTGAGCGGGGCGGCCCCAGCGCGGGGCGTAGAAGTCCTCGAGCCAGCCAAGCGCGACGTCGAGACACACCTCGGCAAGCTCGGTGACCGCCCGGGCGGTGTCCCACATGCCAAGCCCGGCGGGGCGCTCGAGATCGCGCCAGACGATGCCGAGCATCCGCGCGCGACGAAAGCGGCGAATCACGCGGTGCATCGCTTCCTCCTCCTCGACGCCGTCGAGCAGCGCTTCGAGCCAGGCGTTGAGCTCGGCCTTGGCCGGGGCGGCGTCGAGCTCGCCGCGCGCCGCCAGGGCCGCGAGCCAGTCGGGAAAGCGGGCGAGCGTGTCAGCGGCGAAGCGGGAGATCCCCACCACCCGGCACAGCGCGCGGGTCGTTTCGGGATCGAGCGTCTGATAGTCGCGCGAGGGCAGCGGCCGGTCGGTCATCGAGGCGACGTTGTCCGCCTTGTCGAGGGCGCTTGAGAGTGCTTCGAGCGCCTGTCGGCCATTCGTCCAGAGCGCCTCGGGGAGCGCCTGCCGGTACACCTTGTCATCCCACTGCATAGCCACCTCGTTGCCCGGCGCCGGCAAGGCGGCGCGGTGTGAAAAGAGCGCCTAGCCGAACAGCTTGACCCAGCCAAGCACGCCCCAGGTCAGCCCTGCCATGATCAGCGACAGCATGACCGCCGCCGAGCCGATGTCCTTGGCCCGCCCGGAGAGCTCGTGGTGCTCGGTGCCGATGCGATCCACCACGTTCTCCACGGCGCTGTTGAGCAGTTCGACGATCAGCACCATGAACAGGCTGCCCACCAGCATCAGCCAGGCGAGCGCGGTGTCCGCCAGCCACCAGGCCAGCGGCAGCATGATGGCGCAGATCACCAGTTCCTGGCGAAAGGCGGCCTCGTTGGCGAAGGCCGCCTTGAGCCCCTTCCACGAGTAGCGCGTGGAGTGTATCAGGTGGGTGATTCCGGTATGCCTTGGCTTCATTGCCTCATCCATCTCGTCGGTCGCGCCGTGCACGGCGGCGTCAGTGGGCCAGTATCATGGCGTCCAGATCCAGCGACAGCGGGTCGAGCACCTCCGCCCAACTCAGGTACGGCGTGGAGCCGGTGCCGTTGACCAGCACGCTGAACACCCCCCAGCGGCCCTGGGCCGTACGAAAGTAGCCCGCCGCGGCGCGCACCGCAAACGGCTGGTTGAGGGTGCCGGTCTTGAGCATGACGTTGTTCTGGAAGGTCGGCGAGCCGCGGCGGATGAAGCGCATCACGCCGTTGGAAGGCGACTGGAACGACGCCACGAAGCTCGGAAAGAGCGCTCCCTGGCGGAACATGTCCTCGAGCATCACCGTCACGCCGTGGGCGGAGGTGCGATTCGCCGTGGTCAGGCCGCTGCCGCTTTCGAGCGTCAGCGGGCCGTGGCCGGGCAGCGCCCCGGCGTAGGCCTCGATCGCCCGGCCCGCCTGGTCGAGCTGCGCCTGGGGCGTCTCGACCAGGTTCAGCGCCAGCACGTCGGCCATGTAGTTGTTGGAGTAGTTCATGGTGCGCAGCAAGAGCTCCTGAAGGGGCTTGCCGTCCACCGCCGCCAGCCGGCTCGCCCCGGTGGGCCGCGCCGAGGTCACCCTCCACGGGTCGCGCACCGTGATGCCGGCCTGGTCGAGCATGCTCATCAGCACCAGGGCGGTCTGCTCGGCGGGGTCGCCGGCACCGCGGTAGACGTCCTGGGCCATGGCGTTAGTGGAGATCTGCCCGGTCAGGCGCATCACGTCGCCGCGCTCGTCGGAGATGCGCTCGGCGCCGATCTCGGTGCCGCTGTTGGCGGGCACGGTCTGCACCTGGTTCTCCACCGTGATCAGCGGCAGAGGGCTGTCGCACAGCCCGACGCGGGCGGGTGCGCCGGCCTGCGCCGCCGGGGCGACGTTGACGCACCAGGTGGCGAAGTTCACGCCCGCCGAGGTGAGCGGCGCGCTGTAGGCGTTGGTCACTCGGGTCTGGGCGTTGCAGCGGTCGGTGGTCACGCAAGTCACCGGGCCGAAGCGCCATTGGCTTATGACCAGCGCGCCGTCCACCTCGCGCACGCCGGAAAGCTGCAGCCGCTGCACCAGGCGCCAGAGATCCTCGCTGGTCAGCCCCGGGTCGCCGCCGCCTTCGAAGATCAAATCGCCGCGCAGCACGCCGTCGTCGATCGGGGCGCTGCTGACCAGCGCCGTGGTGAAGCGGTGCTGCGGGCCGAAACGGTTCAGCAGTGCCGCGCTCATGTAGGCCTTGGTGACCGAGGCCGGCGAGAGCGCGCGTCCGGGCTCGAGACTGCCGAGCACCTCGCTTGCATCCGGCCCGAGCAGGCGCGCCTCGGCACTGACCGCGAATCCCTTGTCGCGCAGCTGGCCAAGGCGGCTGAAGTCCGCCAGCAGCGGCTGGCTCGCAAGGAGCGCCACCAGCGCCACGCCCGCGGTGCGGGCGAGCCAAAGGGGCTTTGAAAGGACATTGCAACGACTCACGTTCACCTGCCTCGATACGCGTTGATGGGAAAAGGGAGCAGCGGACTACCGGCGTCGACGACTCTCGACCGGGCGCCGCTCACGACGCGGCCTCGCACGGTGTCGGCAGCTCGCACACCAGCCGCCACAAGGGCTGGCCGCTCTGGTCGTACTTGGCCTCGAAGGGCGTCAGGTACTCGCCCTCGGGCGTAACCGGCTCGACCCGGACGGGACACCGGGCGGCGAGCCGCACGCACTCGGCGAACTCCTCGATGTAGAGCGGCCAGTTGGAGCGTACCTCCAGGCGCCCGCCGAGGGCCAGAAGCGCGGGAAACACCGGGTGCCCATGCCAGCGCATCTTGAGGTGCGACGCCTTGGGGTAAGGGTTCGGGTAGAGCACGTAGTGGCGCACAGGCGCCCACTTCGCCGCCTGCGCCAGGCGCCAGAAATCCACCAGGTCGGCGCGCACCAGCAAGGCGTTGTCGGGCAGCGCGCCGTGCTCGCGGGTGAGCCGGCTTTCGCTGCGATCCACGCCGATCACCGCGTGGTCCGGGAACCGGGCCGCCAGGCGCCGTGTCGAAAGCCCTACGCCGCACCCGGCATCGAGGATCAACGGCGCCCGGCGGGCCGCGTACCAGGTACCGGCGGCATCGAAAGCGCGCTGGTTGTGCGCCGCCACGGGTTTCTTGAGCGGATGCGCCAGCGCCCGCTCGAGGCGCCGGGCGAGATCCCGGTGCGGGCCGCTCTGATTGGAAGTGACGATTCGAGACGCCTGCTGCATGCCATCCCCTGATGGAAAAAGCGTGATTCTATCAGTCTCCGGCGCGCGCGGCATGACGCCATTGCGCCCCCGGTGCTATGATCACGTCCAAGAGTTATATGGCGCTCAGCCCCTGGCCGCGTTCGTCGCGCCACTGAGCCAAACGTTACCCAACTATCGCACCACGAGGAATCCGGCTTGTCACATTTACCGGTGATTGTCGGCATGGGCGGCATCAATCCTGCTGGCAGAACCTCGGGCCACCAGGCCTTTCGCCGCACCGTGCTCGATGCGCTCCCCACCGACCTGAAGCGCCATACGCTGGAGAGCTTGGCCGCCCTGATGCGCCTGGCCGTTCACACCGAGCAGGGCTGGCAGGACGCCGACGGCGCCCCGCTCGACGCCCCGGGCGAGGCGCTTGGCGACCGGGTGCTGAATCACACCCTGATTCGCCGCAACGAGGACCCGCGTTTTCTGCCGCCGGGCATGCCCGCCGCGCGCCAGGCCACGCTCGAGCTCGAAGCACCCCTGCGCTTCACCCTGCGTCGCCGCCAGCTGCCGGACAACCTGCCCGCCGACTGGCAGGTGAGCCCGGGCCACGACGAGCGCCACGTCCAGGTCACCGTGCCGGGCGGTACGTTCGAGACGCTCCTGCCCGACGCCCAGACGCCCAAGGTCATCGCCGCCGCCCAGTTGCCGAGCGGCTTCGACCCGGCGAGTCTCTATCGCAGCGTGCATCATCCGCGCGGGCTCTCCATGGCGATCTTCGCCGCCAGCGACTGCCTGGGGGCCAGCGGCCTCGAGTGGGAAACCCTGCGCGCGCGGCTCGACCCGGACCAGATCGCGGTCTACGCCGGCAACTCCATCGGCCAGCTCGACGACGAGGGCTGGGGGGGGCTGATGAAGAGCCTGGTCAGCGGCAACCGCGCCACCTCCAAGCAGATGCCGCTGGGCTACGGCCAGATGCCGGCGGATTTCCTCAACGCCTACGTGCTGGGCAGCGTCGGCGCCACCGGCGCGGCACTCGGCGCCTGCGCGAGCTTTCTCTACAACCTGCGCCTGGGCATCAACGACATTCGTGAAGGCCGTGCCCGGGTGGTCATGGTGGGCACCTCCGATGCGCCGATCACCCCGGAGATCATCGAGGGCTTTCGCGCCATGGGCGCTTTGGCGGACGACGCCAGCCTCAAGGCGCTCGACGCCCTCGAGCTTCTCACCGACGCGGACTACCAGCGCGCCTGCCGGCCGTTTGCCCAGAACTGCGGCTTCACCATGGCCGAGGCGAGCCAGTTCGTGCTGCTGATGGACGACGCGCTGGCCCTCGAGGTGGGTGCCGACATCCTCGGTGCGGTGCCCAACGTGTTCGTCAATGCCGACGGCTTCAAGCGCTCGATCTCGGCGCCGGGCATCGGCAACTACATCACGCTCGGCAAGGCGGCCTCCCTGGTGCGCGAGATGCTCGGCGACAAGGCGCTGACCGAGCGCACCTTCGTGCACGCCCACGGCACCAGCACGCCGAAGAACCGCACCACCGAGTCCCACGTGCTCCACGAGATCGCCCGCGCCAACGGCATCGACGACTGGCCGGTGGTGGCGATCAAGGCGTTCATCGGCCACTCCCAGGGGTCGGCGGCCGGCGACCAGCTGGCAAGCGCGCTGGGCAGCTTCCAGCACGGGCTGCTGCCGGGTATCCCGACCCTCGATGCGGTGGCAAGCGACGTGTTCGCCGAGCGGCTGCGCTTCTCGCGCAAGACGATCGAATTTCGCGCCGACGCAAGTCTCATCAACGCCAAGGGCTTTGGCGGCAACAACGCCACGGGGGTGGTGCTCTCGCCCCAGGTCACCGAGCGGCTTCTGGCCAAGCGCCACGGCGCGGCAGCGATCGAGGAGTGGAAGACGCGCCGCGAGGCGGTACGCGAAAGCGCCCGGGCCTACCTTGCCCGCGCCGACCAGGGCCACTACGCCCCGCGCTACCAGTTCGGCGAGGCGGTGCTCGAAGGCCCGGAACTCGGCATCGAGGCCGAGCGCATCCATATTCCCGGCTACGCCCAGCCGGTGTCGCTGCGCGTCGACAACCCCTTCGGCCGTCTCGACGACGAGGAGGACGCATGAGTGCGCGCCACCCGACCATCGCCGTCTATCCGGGTACCTTCGACCCGATCACCAACGGCCACGTCGACCTGATCGAGCGCGCCGCGAAGATGTTCGACCGGGTGGTGGTCGCCGTGGCCGAGAGCCCGGGCAAGAAACCGGCGCTTTCGCTCGAGACGCGCATCGCGCTCGCCGAGGAGGTGTGCGCCGGACTTGCCAACGTCTCGACGATCGGGTTCTCGTCACTCTTGACCACCTTGATGCGCGACCAGAACGCGCGGATCATCCTGCGCGGCATTCGCGCCGCCTCGGACTTCGAGTACGAGCTGCAGCTGGCCAACATGAACCGCGCCCAGGCGCCGGAGCTCGAGAGCGTGTTCCTCACCCCGGCGGTAGAGAACTCCTACATTTCGTCGACCATCGTGCGCGAGATCGCCAAGCTCGGCGGCGACGTCTCGACGCTCGTGGCGCCGCCGGTCGTCAAGGCGCTGCGCGCGCACTATACTTGAACGCCCATTCGGCTTGAGCGCCGATTCTTCTGCGTATTCGCCATTCACGAGGTAATAGCCATGGCCCTGATGATTACCGACGAATGCATCAACTGCGACGTCTGCGAACCGGAGTGCCCCAATGACGCGATCTCCCCGGGCGAGGAGATCTACATCATCGACCCGGGCCTTTGCACCGAGTGCGTGGGCCACTTCGACGAGCCCCAATGCCAGCAGGTCTGCCCGGTGGACTGCATTCCGCTCGACCCCGAACGTCTGGAAACCAAAGAGCAGTTGCTGAAAAAGTACCATCTCATCACCGCCGCCTGAGTCCTTCGTGCGTATCTGGGCGCTCGCCTGGCCGATCATCCTCTCCAACGTCACCGTGCCCCTGCTGGGGCTGGTGGATACCGCCGTGGTGGGCCACCTGCCGGACGCGCGCTATCTCGCCGCGGTGACCCTCGGCGCGACCCTGTTCGGTTTTCTCTACTGGGGCTTCGGCTTTCTGCGCATGGGCACCACCGGGCTGGTCGCCCAGGCGGTGGGCCGCGACGACCCGGGTGAGGTGCGCGCCCTGCTCGGTCAGTCGCTGCTGATGGCCGGGGCGATCGGCACGCTGCTGCTGCTCTTCGGTACGCCCTTGATCGACGCCGGCCTGTGGCTGCTCGACGGCAGCCCCGACGCCCGGGCGCTGGCCTTCGAGTACGCCCGCATCCGGCTCTACTCCGCGCCGGCGGTGCTCGCCAACTACACCCTGCTGGGCTGGTTCCTGGGCCAGCAGAACGCGCGGGTGACGCTGCTGCTGATGCTGCTCACCAACGGCGTGAACATCGCGCTGGATCTTCTCTTCGTGGTAGGTCTTTCGATGACCGTCGACGGCGTGGCGCTGGCCAGCGTCATCGCCGACTACAGCGCCCTCGCCGTCGGTGGCTGGCTGGCGGCCCGCCAGCTGCGCCGCCTGGACGGACGCACCCACCGGGCCCGGCTGTTCACGCTGGCCGCCTACCGGCCGCTGTTCAGCGTCAACGGTCACCTGTTCGTGCGCACCCTGGGGCTTTTGTTCGCCACCGCCTTCTTCACCGCCCAGGGCGCGCGCCAGGGCGACACGGTACTGGCGGCCAACGCGGTGCTGTTGCAGTTCATCATGCTGACCAGCTACGCCCTGGACGGCTTCGCCCACGCCGCCGAGTCTCTGGTCGGGCGCGCCTTCGGGCGCCGCGACTGGGCCGAATTCGCCGCCACGGTACGCGGCTGCGCACGCTTTTCGTTCTACACCGCCGCGGCGGCGGCGCTGGGCTTCGCGCTGTTCGGCAACGCCTTGGTCGCGCTGCTCACCGGCCTTGACGACGTGCGCGCCACCGCCGCGCTCTACCTGCCCTGGATGGTGGCGATGCCCTTGATCGCGGTAGGCAGCTACCTGCTCGACGGCGTGTTCATCGGCACTACGGCGGTGCGCGAGATGCGCAACAGCATCTTCGCCGGGCTCGCCGTCTACCTGCCCGCCTGGTGGCTCGGCCAGGGCCTGGGCAACCACGGGCTGTGGCTCGCCTTCACGCTGTTCATGCTCACCCGCTCGGCGATGCTTACCGCCTACTACGTTCACTACCGCCGAACCCGCTGGCGCCCCGGCCACGTCGCGCCCTGCCCCTTTGGTGGGGGGTGAAATAAACGCCTCGGGCTCGTATATTGATTTCGCACTCCAACAACGATCAAGGCGAGCCCCCTATGCTACGGTTCATTTCCCGCCCCGCAGTCAAGCTGGTCGAGCGCTACCTGCCCGACCCCTATATCTTCGTGCTGCTGCTCACGCTGGTCGCCGCCGTGGCAGCCATCGCCGTGGAGCGCCAGACGCCGCTTGCCGTGCTGCGCATGTGGGGCGACGGCTTCTGGGGGCTTCTGACCTTCTCGATGCAGATGCTTCTGGTGCTGGTGACCGGCTTCATGCTGGCAAGCTCGCCGCCGGTCAAACGCCTACTGGCAAGGCTTGCGGGCACCGCCAAGAGCGCCGGCGGCGCGATCGTGCTGGTCACGCTGGTGTCGCTGGCGGCGAGCTGGATCAACTGGGGCTTCGGGCTGGTGGTGGGGGCGCTGTTCGCCAAGGAGCTCGCCCGGCTCGTGCGCGTCGACTACCGCCTGCTGGTGGCCAGCGCCTACTCGGGCTTCGTGGTCTGGCACGGGGGCCTGGCGGGCTCGATTCCGCTGACCATCGCCACCGACGGCCACTTCGCCTTCGACCAGATCGGCGTGATCGGCACCGGCTCGACCATCTTCGCATTCTTCAACCTGGCCATCGTGGTCTGCCTGTTCGTCGCCGTTCCGCTGATCAACCGGATGATGCTGCCGTCGGAAAAGGAGAGCATCTACATCGACCCCAGGCTGCTCGACGACGAGCCGCCCCCCCTCACCCGCACCACGCGCCCGGCCGAGAAGCTCGAGAACAGCCTGGCGCTGTCGCTGCTGGTGGGCGTGCCGGGGCTTCTGTTCTTGCTCGATCATTTCCTGCTGCGCGGCGGCAGCCTCAACCTGAACGTGGTCAACTTCCTGTTCCTGTTCGTGGCCATCGTGCTGCACCGCACGCCGCACAACCTGCTGACCAGCCTCAACGAGGCGATCAAGGGCGGCGCGGGCATCGTCATCCAGTTTCCCTTCTACGCCGGTATCATGGCGATCATGGTACAGTCGGGGCTGGCCCAGAGCCTGTCCGAGTGGCTGGTGTCGTTTGCCAGCGCCGCGTCGCTGCCGTTCTGGTCGTTCATCAGCGCCGGGCTCGTCAATATCTTCGTACCCTCC
>NZ_JAMZBC010000025.1 GCF_024158715.1 Halomonas sp. 707D7
GGACGAGTGGCTCGCCCGGCGCCGTGACGTTGCACCCGCCGACGAGCGGGCGCTGTTTCTCGGCCGCCGCGGGGCGCGGCTCGGCCATCGCGCCATCCAGAAGCGCCTCGCCCAGCTCAGCGTCGAGCGCGGCCTGCCGGAGCACCTGCACCCGCACCGGCTGCGCCACTCCTTCGCCAGCCACCTGCTCGAGTCGAGCCAGGATCTGCGCGCGGTGCAGGAGCTTCTCGGTCACGCCAACCTTTCCACCACCCAGGTCTACACCCGGCTCGACTGGCAGCACCTGGCCCAGAGCTACGACGCCGCCCACCCGCGCGCCCGGCGCCGTCCAAGGAGCGACTCATGAGCGAGCTTCACGCCATCACCTTCGATCTCGACGACACCCTGTGGGACAACCACGGCGTGATGCTCGCCACCGAACAGGGCCACTACGGCTGGCTTCTGGAAGAACTCGCCGCCTGGCACCGGGCGCGCGGCGAGGCGACGCTTTCGCTGTCGATGGAAGAGGGGCTTGCGGACTATCTCGAACGCCGCCAAGCGCTCGCCCGGGCCACGCCCGAGCGGCGCGGTGATTTCACCTGGCTGCGCCTGCGCGCTCTGGAGGGGCAGCTCGAGGCGGCGGGGCTCGATCGCAGTACGGCGATTCTCTGGGCGGCGGCGGCGATGAACGAGTTCCACCGTCTGCGCGTGCAGGTCACCCCGCACCCGGAAGCTTTTGATCTGCTGGAAACGCTCGGCCGGCGCTATCGGCTGGCCGCCATCACCAACGGCAACATCCACCTCAAGCGCCAGCCCCTGGCGGCGTACTTCCCCGTCGCCGTGGCCGCCGGCGAGCTGTTCACCCCGAAGCCCGACCCGAACGCTTTCTTGAACGTGCTCGAGCGCCTCGACGTGGCGCCGGAGTGTGCCATGCACGTGGGCGACTCCTGGGAGGAGGACGTGCTGCCGGCAAGCCGGCTCGGCATGCACGCGGTGTGGATCTCCGGCGTGGAGGATCGCGCGCTGCCGCCACGGGTCTACCGGATCGACCACGTCCGCCAGCTGCCGGAGGTGATCGCGCGCCTGGAGCGCGGGGGCGACGGCGCCTAGTCGGGTTCCGGCGCGTCGAGCCAGCGATCGAGCGTCTGGGACAGGGGGGCGACGCCGTCGCGCTTGAGCGACGAGAAGAGCTGTACCGAAACCAGGTCCTCCCATTCGACGAGCTGCGAGCGCACCTTCTGCAGCGCCGCGCTCGCCGGCCCCTTCTTCAGCTTGTCCGCCTTGGTGAGCAGGATGTGCACCGGCAGGCCGCGCTGGTCGGCGACGTCGAGCATGGTCAGGTCGAACTCGGTGAGCGGATGGCGCACGTCCATCAGAAGCACCACGCCCTTCAGGCTGAAACGGTGCAGCAGGTATTCGGAGAGATGGCGCTGCCACTCGAGCTTGACCGACTCCGGCACCTTGGCGTAGCCGTAGCCGGGCAGGTCGACCATGCGCGTGGCGGGGTTGTTCATCAGGCTGAAGAAGTTGATCAGCTGGGTGCGTCCGGGCGTGCGCGAGGTGCGCGCCAGCGCCTTTTGCTGGGTCAGCGCGTTGATCGCGCTGGACTTGCCCGCGTTGGAGCGCCCGGCGAAGGCGACTTCCGCCCCCGTGTCGTCCGGGCACAGCGCAAGCGTGGGCGCGCTGACCATGAACTGGGCGGTGGCGTAGTTGAGACGCGGGTGTTGGCGGTCTGTCGACATGGCAAGGATCCTGAGCGCGTGAAGCATGCCAGCAAGGCGGCCGGCGCAACGCATCCACCGCTGGCGGCGGGCCGTTCGGGCAGCTTTAAGGATTCGATATATTGGCGGCCTGGGCCAGCTTGCTGAAAGGCGCTAGTGTAACACCGTGCGCGGCGAAAGCGCCGTGCCGCGCACGCAACCATTGATATTGGCCGGTCGCGCCGTATAGTGCGAAGAGCCGATGCGTGAAATCGATGCTCGCCCCGGGCCTTTAGTGGGGGCGGGAACCGGCGAATCCCTTTCATGGTCATAGGCTTCGCTCATTCTTGGAGAATTTCTGACATGCTCAAAGTATTCGTGGCTGCGCTGGCCGGTCTCACCCTTTCTGCCGCCGCCAGTGCGCAGACCGTCGTCGAAGGCCAAGACTACACCCTGCTCGACACGCCCGTGGCCACCGTCGCCGACGACGATCATATCGAGGTCACCGAGGTCTTCTGGTTCGGCTGCCCGCACTGCTACGCGCTGCAGGACACCGTCGACGAGTGGTACGAGACTCTCGACGACGACGTCGAGATCGTCAAGATGCCCGCCACCATGGGCGCCAACTGGAACACCCACGCCACGGCCTTCTACGCCGCCCAGTCGCTGGGCATCGAGGAGGAGTTGCACAAGGACTTCTTCGACGCGATTCACCAGGATGGCCAGCGCCTGACCGACGAGGACGACATCGCCGCGTTCTTCGCCAACTACGGCGTGAGCGAAGACGACGCCAAGAAGGCGCTCAACTCCTTCCCGGTCCGCAGCGAGACCAACAAGGCCAACAGCCGCATGCGCGCCATGCGCCTGATGGGCGTGCCGGCGCTGGTGGTCGACGGTCGCTACGTGATCACGCCGAGCACCGCCGGCGGCCTCGAGAACATGCCGGTGATCGCCGAGGCGCTCATCGAACAGGTGCGCAGCGAGCGCGACGAGTAACCGTGCAGGACCCCATGGACGGCAAGACCTCGCGCGACGAGCGGCCGCTGCTCGAAAGCGGCACGCTCAGGCTGATGACCTTCAACCTGCAGGTGGGCATCCAGACCTCGGCGTACCACCACTACCTGACGCGCAGCTGGCAGCATTTCCTGCCGCACCCGCGGCGGGTCAAGCGGCTCGACGTGATGGGCCAGGTGCTGGGCCAGTTCGACGTGGTGGGGCTGCAGGAGGTCGACGGCGGAAGCTTTCGCTCGAGCCGCATCAACCAGGTGGAGTACCTGGCCGCCCAGGCCGGGTTTCCCCACTATTTCCAGCAGCTCAACCGCAACCTGGGGCGCATCGCCCAGCACAGCAACGGCCTGCTCTCCCGTCTCACGCCCAGCCAGATCGAAGAGCATCGTCTGCCCGGCGCGCTTCCCGGACGCGGGGCGATCCACGTGCGCTACGGCAGCGGCCCGGACGCGCTGCACATCTTCGTCGCCCATCTGGCGCTGAGCCATCGCGGGCGGGTGCGCCAGCTCGACTACCTGAGCGAGATCATCGCCCCGCTGCGTCACGTGGTGGTGATGGGCGATCTCAACTGCACTCCGGATCAGCTCCACGCCCACGAGCGCTTCAGCGCTGCGCTTCCGCTGCATCCGGTCAAGCCGCTTCTGAGCTACCCTTCCTGGCAGCCGCGCCGGGCACTGGATCACATCCTGCTGTCCCAGACGCTGGAGGCCGCCGAGGTGAGCGTGCTCGATCATCTGTTCTCGGACCACCTGCCGGTGGCGGTGGAGCTGCCGCTGCCCGGCGCCTGTCTGGACGCGCTGCGCGCCGACGCCGCCGACTGACCCCGGAAGAAACCGTGGCCGGAGGCTGAAAAACGCGTTTCGTGCGCTGCCCCGTGCCTGCGGGGGATGACGCGAGCCTTAGAATCAGCGATGATTCGGAGCCGTTTCACCAACGCAGGACACCCCAATGCGTGCAAATTCTCACGAGCCCCGCCTGTTGCGCTGGCTCGACGGCCTGACCGAAGGCGTCGGGCGAGCGATCGCGTGGCTCGTGGTCGTCATGATGCTGGTGCAGTTCGCCATCGTGGTACTGCGCTATTTCCTGGGCGTCAACAGCATCGTCATGCAGGAGTCGGTGATGTACATGCACGCGACGGTGTTCATGCTCGGCGCCGCCTGGACGCTCAAGCAGGACGGTCACGTGCGGGTCGACATCTTCTACCGCAAGCTGTCGAGCCGGGCGCGTGCCTGGATCGACCTGCTGGGGACGCTGTTTCTGCTCGTTCCCGTGGCGCTGTTCATCGCCATCGGCAGCTACCACTACGTATTGACCAGCTGGACGATCATGGAGCGCTCGCCCAACGGCGGCATTCCGGCGGTGTACCTGCTCAAGACCCTGATTCTGGTGATGGTGGCGCTCTTGCTGCTGCAGGCGGTGGCCCAACTCGTTCGCCAGGCGCTGATCATTCGCGGGGCGCTGCCCAACCCCACCCATGAGCACGAGGAGATCGTCTAGTGGCCGTGTTACTCGATTTCATGCCGCTGGTGCTCTTCGCCGCCGTGTGCGGGGTGCTGATGCTGGGCTACCCGGTGGCGCTGTCGCTGGCCGGTACGGCGCTGGCCTTCGCCGGGCTCGGCCTGCTCCTGCAGCACCTGGGCGTGGCGGTGCCGTTCGAGGCACGCATGATGGGCGCGATGCCCAATCGCCTCTACGGCATCATGACCAACGAGACCCTGCTGGCGGTGCCGCTGTTCGTCCTGATGGGCGTGCTGCTGGAGAAGTCCCGGGTGGCGGAGACGCTCCTGGACGCCATGGCGATGGCCTTCGGGTCCTTGCGTGGCGGGCTGGGGCTTTCGGTGGTCATCGTCGGCATGCTGCTGGCGGCGTCCACCGGTATCGTCGGAGCGACCGTCGTCACCATGGGGCTTCTGTCGCTGCCGACCATGCTCAAGCGCGGCTATTCACCGGCGCTCGCCACCGGCACCATCTGTGCCACGGGAACGCTGGGTCAGATCATCCCGCCGTCGATCGCGCTGGTGCTGCTGGGCGACGTGCTCTCCAACGCCTACCAGCAGGCCCAGCTCTCCATGGGCGTGTGGAGCCCCAAGACGCTCTCCATCGGTGACCTGTTCATCGGTGCGCTGGTGCCAGGCCTCATGCTGGTCGTCGCTTATATCGTCTACCTGCTGGTGCTTGCGTGGCTCAAGCCGTCCCTGGCGCCGGCGGTGGATCGCGAAGCGCTCAAGGCGGAACTGGGCCACGAAGGCTCGATCTGGCCGCTGATGCTCAAGGGGCTGGTACCGCCGGTGCTTCTGATCGTTGCCGTGCTGGGCTCGATTCTCGGCGGCTTCGCCACGCCCACCGAGGCGTCCGCCGTGGGCGCCTTCGGTGCGCTCTGCCTGGCGGCGGCGAACCGGCGGCTGAGCTTCACCATGCTCAAGGAGACGCTTTACTCCACCGCCCAGGTCACCAGCATGGTGTTTCTGATCCTGATCGGCGCGGCGCTCTTTTCGCTGGTGTTTCGCGCCTACGGCGGCGAGGAGCTGGTGACCCACCTGTTCGATTCGATGCCGGGCGGGGTCATCGGCGCGACGATCATCGTCATGCTGGTGATCTTCCTGCTCGGCTTCATCCTCGATTTCATCGAGATCACCTTCGTGGTGGTGCCGATCGTCGGGCCGGTGCTGCTGGCCATGGGGCTCGACCCGATCTGGCTCGGCATCATGATCGCGGTGAACCTGCAGACCTCGTTTCTGACGCCGCCGTTCGGCTTTGCGCTGTTCTACCTGCGCGGCGTCACCCCGCCGAGCGTTACCACCTCGGCCATCTACAAGGGCGTGATTCCCTTCATTCTCATCCAGCTCGGCATGCTGCTGGCGCTGGCGCTGTTCCCGGGGATCGCCACCTGGCTCCCCTCGGTCATGTAGGAGGCGAACATGGATACGATCGCGAAGGTACTGACCATCGCCGGCTCCGACCCCTCCGGCGGGGCGGGGCTGCAGGGTGACATCAAGACGTTCTCGGCGCTCGGCGTCTACGCCACCAACGTGATCACCGCGGTGATTGCCCAGAATACCCGGGGCGTTGCCCGGGTGGAGCCGGTTTCCGCCGAGATGATCGGCGTGCAGCTCGAGAACCTGCTCGAGGACGTCGAGATCGACGCGGTGAAGATCGGCATGGTGGCCAGCCGCGAGGTGGCCGAGGTGATCGCCCGGGTGCTGGGCCGGCATCGCCCGCGCTGGATCGTGCTCGACCCGGTGATGGTCGC
This sequence comes from Halomonas sp. 707D7, assembly GCF_024158715.1. Lineage (GTDB taxonomy): Bacteria > Pseudomonadota > Gammaproteobacteria > Pseudomonadales > Halomonadaceae > Vreelandella. The sequence goes on from NZ_JAMZBC010000025.1 coordinate 5,938, forward strand.
CAAGAGCGGCGACATCCTGGTCGATGACGAAGGCATTCGCGCGGTGCGCGACGTGCTGGTGCCGCTGGCCCACGTGATCACCCCGAACCTGCCCGAGGCGGCGGTACTGCTCGACACCACCGCGCCGCGAACGCCGGACGAGATGGAGGCGATGCTGCCGGGGCTGACCGCCCTCGGCGCGCCCTACGCGGTGCTCAAGGGCGGCCACCTGACCGGCGAGAGCTGCCCGGACCTGCTGGCCACGCCCACCGAGCACGCCTGGCTTCCCGCCTCGCGCATCGCGACCGATAACCTGCACGGCACCGGTTGCGCGCTCTCCTCGGCGATCGCCGCCTGCCTTGCGAAGCTTGCGGTGGACGCCGACGAGCACGCTCCGGTCGAGGCGATCCGCGCGGCCAAGGCCTGGCTGCACGAGGCGCTGGCCGCAAGCGAGCGCCTGCAGGTCGGGCGCGGTCGCGGGCCGGTCCATCACTTTCACCGCTGGTGGTAGCGCCATGAAGGCCCTGATACAGCGCGTCAGTCATGCCGAGGTGCGGGTCGCCGGCGAGTGCATCGGTGCCATCGATCACGGGCTTCTGGCGCTGATCGGCGTGGAGCGCGGCGATGGCGAAGCGGATGCGGACAAGCTTCTGCACAAGCTGTTGCACTATCGCGTGTTCGGCGACGCCGAGTGCAAGATGAACGACGACCTGCGAAAGGCCGAAGGGGGGCTTCTGCTGGTGTCGCAGTTCACCCTGGCCGCCGAGACCCGCAAGGGGCTGCGCCCGGGCTTCTCCAGCGCCGCCGCCCCGGACGAGGGCGAGCGGCTGTTCGACTACCTGGTCGGCCAGGCGAAAGCGGCGTGGCCGAAGGTCGAGACCGGGCGCTTCGGCGCCGACATGCAGGTGTCGCTCACCAACGACGGCCCGGTGACCTTTCTGCTCGAAAGCCGCTGAGCCGCCTGCGCTAGCGCTCGCTTTCGAGAATCTCCGCTTCCATCGCCTCGAGCGCCTCTTCGGCGGCGAGCCACTGCTGCTCGGCGCTCTCCACGCGCTCCTTCTCGCGTGCCTGCTCGGCGAGCGCCTCGGTCAGCTCGGCCTTGCGCGCCGGGTCGGTATAGAGCGCGGCATCGGCCAGGCGCTCCTCCACCTTTGAAAGCGCCGCCTGGGCGGTCTCCATCGCCTTCTCGGCCTGATCGCGGGCCTTCTTCTGCGGGCGCAATTTCTCGCGAAGCTGAGCGGCGGCCTGGCGCATGGCCTTGCGGTCCACGCTCGGTGACTGGCCCATGCTCTTCTCGCTGCGCTCCTCGCGCCGGCTCTCCTCCAGGCGGGTCTTGAGCCAGGCGCGGTAGTCGTCCAGGTCGCCGTCGAAGGGCTCGACCCGGTGATCCGCCACGCGCCAGAACTCGTCCACCGTGGCGCGCAACAGATGGCGGTCGTGGGAGACCAGGATCACCGTGCCCTCGAAGGCCGACAGCGCCTGGGTCAGCGCCTCGCGCATTTCCAGATCCAGGTGGTTGGTCGGCTCGTCGAGCAGCAGGAGGTTGGGCTTTTGCCAGGCCACCAGGGACAGCGCCAGCCGCGCCTTCTCGCCGCCGGAGAAGTTCTCGACCGTGGCGAAGGCGTCGTCGCCCTTGAAGCCGAAGCCGCCGAGGAAGTTGCGGATCTCCTGGTCGCTGGCGGTGGGGGAGAGGCGCTGCACGTGCACGAAAGGCGTGGCCGTGACGTCGAGCCCTTCGAGCTGGTGCTGGGCGAAGTAGCCGATCGCCAGGTGCTCGCCGGGCACGCGCTTGCCGGCCAGCAGGGCGAGCTCGCCGGTCAGCGACTTGATCAAGGTCGACTTGCCCGCGCCGTTGGGGCCCAGCAAGCCGATGCGACTGCCCGGCAGCAGCGTGATGTCGACCCGGTCGAGCTGGACGGTTTCACCGGCCTCGCCCCGGTAGCCAAGCCTGGCCTCGTCGAGCACCAGCAGCGGGTGCGAGGTCTTGTCGGCGGCGGGCAGGCTGAAGTGGAAGGGCGAATCGACGTGGGCCACGGCGATCTCCTCCATGCGCTCGAGCATCTTCACCCGGCTCTGGGCCTGGCGCGCCTTGGTCGCCTTGGCCTTGAAGCGGGCGACGAAGCGCTCGATCTCCTCGCGCCGCGCCTGCTGCTTGGCGGCCTGGGCCTGCTGCAAGGCGAGCTTTTCGGCGCGGGTACGCTCGAAGCGCGAGTAGTTGCCGCGATAGAGCTCCAGCGTCTGGTGGTGCATGTGGACGATGTGGTCGCACACCGCGTCCAGGAAGTCGCGGTCGTGGGAGATCAGCAGCAGCGTGCCCGGGTAGCGGGTCAGCCAGTTCTCGAGCCACAGCAGCGCGTCGAGATCCAGGTGGTTGGTGGGCTCGTCGAGCAGCAGCAGATCGGACGGCATGAACAGCGTGCGCGCCAGGTTCACGCGCATGCGCCAGCCGCCGGAGAAGCTCGATAGCGGCTGCGACAGGTTGGCCTGCACGAAGCCGAGCCCGACCAGCAGCTGCGCGGCGCGAGACTCGGCACTGTAGCCGTCCAGGGTCTCGATCAAGCCGTGCAGCTCCGCCTCGCGGTGAGCGTCGCCACCCTGCCGGGCGGCGGCCAGCTCCGCCTGGGCCTGGCGCAGGGCGCTATCGCCATCGAGCACGTACTCGATGATCGGCCGATCCAGTGCCTCCACTTCCTGGGCCATGTGGGCCACGCGCTGGCCGCCGCTCATTTCGATATCGCCCTGGTCCGGGCCGAGCTCGCCCAGCAGGAGCTTGAAAAGGCTCGACTTGCCGGCGCCGTTGGCGCCGATGATGCCGGCCTTGACGCCATTGTGCAGCGTGAGGTCGGCGCCGTTCAGCAGCGTTTGCGTGCCCCGTTGCAGGGCGACTTGGCGCAGTGCGATCATGCTTTCTCCGAAATGAGGCGAAGGTGACGATGGATTCTAACCGATCGCAGCGCTTGCAGCAGGCACCGCTCTGGGATTTCGCCTGCGCGTTCTACGCCGACGAGCAGGTCGCCAGCGCCTGCCTGACGCTGCAGGACGAGGGGGGGGCCGATGTCTGCGAGCTGCTGTTTCACGCCTGGCTCTATCACCATGGGCTCGAGGCCTGCCGCGAGGCCCTGGAACGCGAGCGCCTGGAGCGTGAGGCGTGGCAGCGCGAGGTGACGCTACCGCTTCGCACGCTGCGCCGTGAATTGAAGCAGCGGGCGGCCTCCAGCCCCTCGATCGCCGCACTCAGGGAGACGATCAAGCGCGCCGAACTCGCCGCCGAAAAAGAAAATCTCGCTGCCTGGCAGGCCTTCGTCGAGACCTCGAGCAGCACAGTGCGCTGCTTGAAGAGAACGCCCGATACACGACCAAAGGCGGCTTTATGGCTGCAGGATCAGGTATTTTCGACGCTGATCGAGGAGCTTTCTTCTGTCGATGCGGGCCGTCGCGAGCGCCTGGAGCGTGCCTTGGACGTTCTGGGAAGCCGCCTTGACCCTACCGATTCGGCGCGCTAGCCTCGAAAGACGCTATTTTTTGAATAACGCGTGGCTTTCGAGCTGGCCGTGCCCGTTTTCAAACCTAGCTTTGCAAATCTAGCCGGTAAGGCTTCGATCGAGTGCCAGGCGTTATACAAAACTAGATGATCGCGCACTTTCATGACGCGCTTACCACTTCAAGGGGAACACTGCATGAAGGCAAGCAAGACTCAGTTGACACGATCTCTGTCGACCCGTTCGGTCGCTTCCAGACTTCTGACTACCGCAAGCGTCGGCGCGCTGCTGGTCGGCCTGAGTGCCACCGCTCAGGCGGACAACTGGCGCTACGCCCACGAGGAGTACGAGGACGACGTCCAGGACGTCTTCGCCCAGGAGTTCAAAAACTACATCGAAGAGAACTCCGATCACACCGTTCAAGTCTACCGCTTCGGCGAGCTGGGCGAGTCTGACGACATCATGGAGCAGACGCAGAACGGCATCCTCCAGTTCGTCAACCAGTCACCCGGCTTCACCGGCGCCTTGATTCCCGAAGCCCAGATCTTCTTCATTCCCTACCTGCTGCCCACCGACGAACAGACCGTCCTGAACTTCTTCGACGAGAGCCGGGCGATCAACGAGATGTTCCCGGAGCTCTACGCCGAGCAGGGCCTCGAACTTCTCAAGATGTACCCGGAAGGCGAGATGGTCATCACCACCAACGAGCCGATCAGCTCGCCGGAGGACATGCGCAACAAGAAGATCCGCACCATGACCAACCCGCTGCTCTCCGAGACCTACAGCGCGTTCGGGGCGACGCCCACGCCGCTGCCCTGGGGCGAGGTGTACGGCGGCCTGCAGACCGGTATCCTCGACGGCCAGGAGAACCCGATCTTCTGGATCGAGTCCGGCGGTCTCTACGAGGTCTCGCCGCACCTGACCTTCACCGGGCACGGCTGGTTCACCACCGCGATGATGGCCAACCAGGACTTCTATGACGGCCTCTCCGAAGAGGACCAGCAGCTGGTTCAGGACGCCACCGAAGCCGCCTACGCGCACACCATGGAGCATATCCAGGGGCTCGCCGAGGAGTCGCTCGAGAAGATCCAGGAAGCGTCCGACGAGGTGACCGTGACGCGCCTCGACGACGAGCAGATCGAGGCCTTCCGCGAGCGCGCGCCGCAGGTCGAGGAGCGGTTCCTGGAGATGACCGGCGAGCGCGGTGCCGAGCTTCTGGAGCTGTTCAAGGAAGACCTCGCCAACGTGACCGACGAGTAAGCATGCGTCGCGCCGTTCATGACGATGTCTATCGTTTCAAGCATGCGGCGGCAGTAACGTATCGCGCGGCAGGCCGCGCGTGACGCAAGGGGCAGCCACGGCTGCCCCTTTTGCGTGAAGTACGAGAGTCCTTCTCTCACCCACCGGCCCAAGGCCATCCTCTCGCCCGCATCACGGGGCGAGAGACGTCTAAGGAGACGCTCTTCATGACCGAAGACGAATCAGAGATCAACTACCACTCGGGGCTTCCGGGCGTGCTCGGCGTGATCGACACCGCAATTAGCAAAATCGAATCAGTGATTCTGGCACTGGGGGTTTTGCTAATGGCGTTGAATACGGTCATCAACGTCATCGCCCGCTTCGTGTTCGGCAACAGCATCATGTTCTCGGGCGAGCTCAATCGCATCCTGATCATCATGATCACCTTCGCCGGCATCGGCTACGCCGCCCGGCACGGTCGCCACATCCGCATGTCGGCGATCTATGACGCGCTGCCGATGGGCGGGCGCCGCGCGCTGATGGTCTTCATCTCGCTGTTCACCTCGCTGGTGATGTTCTTTCTGCTCTACTACTCGGTGGTCTATATCCAGGACCTCTACGGCAAGGGGCGGGTGCTGCCGGCGCTGAGCCTTCCGGTCTGGTTGATCTACATCTGGGTGCCGATGGGGTTTCTGATCACCGGTATCCAATACCTGCTGACGGCGGTGAAGAACCTCACCAGTCGCAAGGTGTATCTCTCGACCGGCGTGGTCGATGGCTACAAAGAGACCGATACGCAAGTCTGACAAGGGCATCGTTCGCTTAGGGGAACACTATGACGACGATAATGGTAGTGACCATGATTGCCCTGCTCTTGCTGGGCTTTCCGATGATGATTCCGCTGATCACCGCCGCGGCGATCGGCTTCTACATGATGTTCAACGGCTTCGGCCAGATGGATACGCTGATCCAGCAGATGATGGCGGGCATTCGTCCCGCCTCGCTGATCGCCGTGCCGATGTTCATCCTCGCCGCCGACATCATGACCCGCGGGCAGTCGGCCAACCGGCTGATCGAGATGGTCATGGCGTTCATCGGCCACATCAAGGGCGGGCTTGCGGTGAGTACCGCGGCGTCGTGCACGCTGTTCGGCGCAGTGTCGGGCTCCACCCAGGCAACGGTGGTGGCGGTGGGCTCGCCACTGCGCCCGAAGATGCTCAAGGCGGGCTACTCCGACTCCTTCACGCTGGCGCTGATCATCAACGCCAGCGACATCGCGTTTCTGATTCCGCCGAGTATCGGCATGATCATCTACGGGGTGATTTCCGGCACCTCGATCGGCGAGCTGTTCATCGCCGGCATCGGCCCGGGGCTTCTGATCCTGTTCATGTTCTCGGCGTACTGCATCGCCTACGCCATCATCAAGGACGTGCCCACCGAACCGCGCTCGAGCTGGAAGACGCGCGCCGTGGCGGTCCAGAAGGCGCTCTGGCCGCTGGGCTTTCCGGTCATCATCGTCGGCGGCATCTACGGCGGGGTATTCAGCCCCACCGAGGCGGCGGCGGTCTGCGTGCTCTATGCGGTGTTCCTGGAATTCCTGATCTTTCGCTCGCTGAAGGTGGGCGACATCTACGCCATCGCCAAGTCCACCGGGCTGATCACCGCCGTGGTGTTCATCCTGGTCGCGGTGGGCAACAGCTTCTCGTGGATCATCTCGTTCGCCCAGATTCCGCAGGCGATCCTGGAAGCCGTGGGCGTCAACGAGGCCGGACCCACCGGCGTTCTGATCGCGATCTGCGTGTCGTTCTTCATCGCCTGCATGTTCGTCGACCCGATCGTGGTGATCCTGGTGCTGACGCCGATCTTCGCCCCGGCCATCGCCGCCACGGGCCTCGACCCGGTGCTGGTGGGCATCCTCATCACGCTGCAGGTGGCGATCGGCTCGGCCACGCCACCGTTCGGCTGCGATATCTTCACCGCCATCGCGATCTTCAAGCGCCCCTACTGGGACGTCATCAAGGGGACGCCGCCGTTCATCTTCATCCTGATCCTGGCGGCGGCGCTTCTGATCATGTTCCCGCAGATCGCGCTGTTTCTGCGCGACGTGGCGTTTCGCTAGCCCTGAAGGCGCAGACGACGGCTGTGCGTCTGCGCCTTCCCGCCTGCGCTCTGGATAGGCGCTTTTCACTGCGGGTCGCGGGAGCGTCGCTTTGTCCTACACTGGTGGTATAGCGCTAAACCTTTGACCCGAAAGATGGTCCTAGCATTAGCGTCACTAAATGCTATAACGTGAACAGCGACTCAACCCGTCGGCGCGAAGCGTCCTTGATAAAGGTTTCAACATGAAAGCACTGGTTACGCACACCTCAAAGACCACCCTGTTCAAAACCGCGGCGCTCACCGGCCTTCTGCTGGCAGCGCCGTTCGCCGCCGCCCAGCCGGAAACCGACGAGCAGCGCCTGGCCTACAGCCTCGGCGTGACGCTGGGCGAGAGCATGCAGGCCGACGTCGAGGATCTCGACATCGACACCTTCTCCGAGGGCATGCGCGACGTGTTCGAGGGCAACGAGCTGGCCCTGAGCGAAGAGGAGATGATGGAGACGCTCGTCGCCTTCCAGCAGCGCTCCATGCAGGAGCGTGAAGAGCAGGCCGCCGAGATCGCCGAGATGAACAAGGAGGAGGGCGAGGCCTACCTCGAGGAGAACGCCGAGCGTGAAGGCGTGGAAGTCACCGAGTCGGGCCTGCAGTACGAGGTGCTCGAGTCCGGCGACGGCGAGACCTCTCCGGGGCCGGAGGACACCGTCGAGGTGAACTACGAGGGCATGCTGCTCGACGGCACCGTGTTCGACAGCTCCTTCGAGCGTGGCGAGTCGGTTACCTTCCAGGTCAACCAGGTGATCGAAGGCTGGCAGGAAGCGCTGCAGATGATGAGCGTCGGCGACAGCTGGATGATCTACATCCCCTCCGAGCTCGCCTACGGCGAAAACGGCCAGGGCCCGATCGGTCCCAACGAAATGCTCACCTTCCGGGTCGAGCTTCTGGGTATCGAGTGATCACGGCCTTGCGCCCTGCCTTCACCCTGCGCCGCTTGATAGCGGCGCTTTTGTTGCTGGGTGGCGCAGATGCCTTTGCCGAGACGCCCGCGCTGCCGGCCCTGGGCGCCGCCCAGGAAGCGAGCGTGGTCGGGGTCTCCTCCGGTGGCTACATGGCGGCCCAGCTCGCCGTGGCCTGGCCCGAGCGCTTTACCGGCCTCGGGCTGGTGGCCGCCGGCCCCTGGGGCTGCGCCCAGGGAACGCTGAGCCTGGCGCTGCGCCAATGCATGAGCACGCGTCAGGGCCTTCCTTCCCTCGAGGCGCTCGACGAGCGGCTGGCGAGCTACCGGGCCCAGGGGCTTGCCGGTGACGAAGCGGCGCTGGAGCGCGTGCGGGTTTACGTTCGCCACGGCGATGACGACGAGGTCGTCTCGCCGGAGCTCGGCGCGCTGTCGGCCCGGCAGTGGCGCAACTGGGCGGGCCCGGAGGCGGTTCGCTCCACCCACGCCGCGCACGGCCACGGCTGGCCCGTGCGCCTGGACGACGAGGAGAGCCTCGGCCCTTATGCCCTGGGCGGCTGTCGCCAGGGCGGGGGCAGCTACATGCTCGCCTGCGACGACGACATGGCCGGCGAGATGCTCGATTGGCTCTACCCGGGGCGTGCGCCGGCGCCTTCAAAGGGAGCGCTCGTGCCCTTCGATCAGGCCGAGTTCGCCGTGAAGGGACTGGCCGACACCGGCTACCTGTTCGTGCCCGAGCAGTGTCGCGACCGGGCCTGTCCGGTGACGCTCGCGCTGCACGGTTGCCAGATGAGCGCGACCGACATCGGTGACGTGTTCGTGCGCTACAGCGGCCTCAACCGCTGGGCCGCCGAGCATGCCCAGCTCGTGCTCTACCCCCAGGCGCAGGCAAGCCTCGCCAACCCGCAAGGGTGCTGGGACTGGTGGGGATTCGCCGAAAGCGCCTGGCAGCCCAACCCGCATCACGATACCCGTGACGGCGTCCAGGCCCGCGCCTTGATGGCCATGCTCGACCGGCTCGAAACACCCGGCGACTGAGTCGATGCCTCACCCTTCGCGGCGGGTGAGCTCCCGGTCGAGGGTCGAGACCAGCGCGGCCGGGGTGGGCGAGTAGAGCACCTGTTCGAGGATCTCGCCTTCCCGGTCGACCACGTAGAGCGCCGAGGTGTGATCCACCGTGTACTGCATCCGCGAGTCTTTCGCCTCGGTGCGCTGCCACGCCACGCCGTAGCGCTCGGTGACGTCGGCGAGCTCGCCGGGCGTGCCCACCAGGCCCACGAACTCGCTGCCGAAGGCCTCCATGTACTCGCGCATGCGCGCCAGGGTGTCGCGCTCGAGATCCACCGTGATCATCACCGGCACCACCCGCGCGCGCTGCGCGTCGTCCAGCTGGGCAAGCGCCTGACGCTTGACGGTCTGGGTGATCGGGCACACGTCGGGGCAAAAGGTGTAGCCGAACGAGACCACGGCCAGCTGGTCCTCTTCCAGTTGGGAGAGCGAGAAGGCGCCTTGGGTGGAGGCCATGCTGATCGGTCCGCCCTGCACGCCCTCGTCGCGCTTGCCCGAATGCCATAAGTGAAACGCCAGGGCGGCCAGGGCGATCAATAGTCCCAGCAGCGCGCCGACCTTCAAGGGCCAGCGCTTGTCGAGCGGTGCTTGCATTGATTAACTCCGGGTAACGTCGAAATCGAACCAGCTGCCGATTTTACCCTCAGGCGTACTCACTATGACATGGGCGCGCCAGGGCATGACGCGCTGAGTGCACAGGCCGACCTGGCCCTGGCCGTTGAAATGCCCCGGCGCGGTGGCCATCAGGGTGAAGCGATGAAGCCCCATCTCCATGTCGCGGCCGACGAACTCGACGCTGACCTGGCTCGCCTCGATACCCGTTACCTTGACCTCCAGCGGCAGCGCGGTGAGCGCCTCGATAGCGCCATCGGCATCCACGCTGAACGTGAAACCCGCGTCGCCGAACGAGGCGTGGCAGGTGGCTGCGTGCAAGTCGCAGCCGGGGTCGGGTGCGACCCAGCGGATGTTCTCCTCGCCGCGCAGCCAGCTGTTCAGCCCATATCCCAGGCACACCATCAGCGCGATGGCGGTGACCAGGATGAGCACGTTGAGCAGCGGAAAACCCAGAAAGTATCCCGAAGACGTGGTTTTTTTCATGGCAGAATGGTCCGGCACGGCCAGGCGGCGAAAGATAGCCGCATGGTAGCAGCAAACGCGACCCGGCCGGGCAGGCCAGGATGTCGCACGGGGCCTTCGGGCGAGCGTCACGATTACAAGGAATTGCCATGCAGAGCATCACGGCGGCCCTGGGACCGCTTTTCCTGCTGATTCTGCTGGGGGCGGCCATCGGCCACCGGCGCTGGCCGAGTGTCGAGTTCTGGGCGCAGATGGAAAAGCTCATCTACTTCGTGCTGTTTCCCGCCATGCTGGTGGCCACTCTCGCCACGGCGGACGTGAGCCAGGTGCCGGTGGGGCGGCTGACCGGGGTGCTGCTGGGCGCCATCGCGCTCCTCACGCTGCTGCTGTGGCGCCTGCGCGACTGGCTGGCGCTGCCCTCGCCGGCGTTCACCTCCGTGTTCCAGGGCGCGATTCGCTTCAACACCTACGTGGGCGTGGCCGGCGCCGGCGCCCTGCACGGCGAGCTCGGCGTGACCACGGCGGCCGTGGCCGTGGCGGTGATGGTACCGGTGGTCAACGTGCTGTGCGTGGCTAGCTTCATCAAAGCGGGGACGCTGGGGACGTCGAGCTTGCGTTCGAGCGTGCTGGCGCTGGTCAAGAACCCCTTGATCCTGGCGTGCCTGGCGGGGATCTTCCTGAACCTGACCGGCATCGGCCTGCCCGGCTGGAGTGAAAGCGCCGCCGAGCTCCTTGGCCGCGCGGCGCTGCCGCTGGGGCTGGTGGCGGTGGGCGTGGCGCTGCGCCCGGCGGCGCTTCTTCGCCTGGATCGCGGCACCGTGACCACCAACGTCGCCAAGCTCGCGCTGATGCCGGTCATCGTGCTGGCACTCGCCTGGGCGTTCGGGCTGGACCCGTTGAGCCGCGACGTGGCGCTGCTGTTCGCCGCACTCCCCACCGCGACCTCCGCCTACATCCTCGCTCGCCAGCTCGGCGGCGACGCAGAGCTGATGGCGGCGATCATCACCGGCCAGACCCTGCTCGCCATGCTGACCCTACCGTTCTGGTTGAAGCTGGTGAGCGGCTAGAGGAAATAAATAAAAACTATTCGCATTCGTGTTGACGGATTAAATGAGAATGATTATATTGTCCTTGCTGGCGTTTGATGAGACGTCACAACCAGGACAGCAGGGCTTTTTCTGTCATGGTTTCTCCCTCTCATTGCTAGTCACGGTCTTTTGCCACTCCCCTGGAGTGGCTTTCTTTTTTTGTACTCCTCGAAAATTCTCTCGCGCACTTTTCGCCCTGCCGCCCGGCGCCCGGCGCGCAGCGTCTAGACTGAGGCAACGCCCGCCCAGTTGTCCGGTAATGCTCATGGCCCACAAGAAACCCCACCTGCCGACCAAGGTCTGCCCCGTCTGCCAGAAGCCCTTTGCCTGGCGCAAGAAGTGGGCGCGGGACTGGGACGACGTCGTCTACTGCTCCGAGCGCTGTCGCCGCCGGGGCCGGTAGGCATTCTCCTGCGCCTGCGACGGCAAGATGGTCATTTGACGAAGTAAAGTGATCGTTTTACAGTAAAGTGATCGTTTTACTTCATGAGGTGTCAGCATGACCACGATGGACAAGATCGTGAGCGCCTCCGAGGCGCTTTTCGACCGCCATGGCTTCACCGCCACCGGCATGGACAAGCTTACCCGGGGCGCCGGCGTTTCGAGTCGCACGCTCTACAAGCACGTCGGCAGCAAGAGTGCCCTGATCGCCCGGGTGCTCGACGAGCGCGACCGGCGCTTTGCACGGCGTGTGGAGGAGGACACCATCGAGGCGTTGTTCGACGCGCTCGAGGAGTGGGGGCGCGTGGAAGGGCGGCGCGGCTGCCTGTTCCTGCGGGCGCTGAGCGAGACCGGCGGCGATACCCCGGAGATCAAGGCGGCGGTATTGGCACACAAGACGCGGATGGCGGAGCGGGTCGCCCGTCTGGTCGAGCAAGAAACCGGGCGTTGCGATGCCGCGCTGACCGAGCAGATCATCGTGCTGTTCGAAGGCGCCGCCGCCGCCGCGGCCTATCGCGGCGAACAGGCCATCGGCGCCGCCCGCCAGGCGGCGGCCGCGCTGGTGGCGGGGGCGCGCTCATGAGCCCGGCCCTGTACCTCGGCGGTTTCGGCTTCGGGTTGATCGCGGTGTGCTACGGCTTCGCGCGCTTCGCCTTTGGCCTTTTCCTGCCCCAGATCGACGCGGCGCTTTCGCTCTCGTCCACCCTGAGCGGGCTGATCTCCGGCGGCTCCTTTCTGGGCTACTGCGTAGCCATCCTGCTCTCGGCCTACCTCACCGAGCGAGCGGGGCCCCGGTTCGTGGCGCTGCTGGCATCCTTGGTGGCGGCCCTTGGCATGACCGGCATCGCTTTCGCCCACTCGCCGGTGTGGCTGGCGGCGGCGGTGATGCTGGCGGGCTCGAGCACCGGGCTTGCCTCGCCGCCGATGGCCGCGGCGGTCGCCGCCATCGTCGAAAAGCACCGCCAGAGCGCCACCAATACCGTGATCAACGCAGGGACTGGCGCCGGGGTGGTACTTTGTGGGCCGGTGGCGCTGCTGATGGGCGAGCAGTGGCGCCTCGCCTTTGCCGGCTTCGCCGCGGTCGCTTTCGCCTTCGCGCTGCTGGCGTTTTTCTGCGTGCCGGCCTCGGCGAACCGCTCCCGCGACGCCGCCCGCCTGCCGCCGTTGACCGGGGCACTCAAGCGCCTGATCGCAGCGTCGTTTCTGGTGGGGGCGGCGAGCACCGCAGTGTGGTCCTTCGGCGGGCAGCTGGTGGCGCTGCGCCTGGATTGGGGCAGCCCCGGCGCGGGGCTTTTGTGGATCGCCATCGGCGCCGCGGGCATGGTTGGCGCTGCGGCGGGAAGTTTGATCGAGCGCTTCGGCATCAACCGCGTGCATCGGGTGTTCCTCGCCGCCCTGGCTTCGGGCACGCTGATGGTGGGCATGGTGAATACCACGCCGACGCTTGCGCTGCTCGGCGGGGCGCTGTTCGGCGTGGCTTACATCATGGTGACCGGGGTCTATCTGGTGTGGGGAGTGACGGCGCTTCCCCACCGCCCGGCCACCGGACTGATGGTCGGCTTTCTGACCATCGCCATCGGCCAGACCGCCGGCGCCCCGGTGTTCGGCCTGCTGATGGATCAGTTCTCGGCCACGGCGGCGGTGACGAGCTTTGCCGCCCTGGCCGTCGCCGCTGGTCTGGCGCGGGCCTAGCCCTCGCGGCGGTAGATCAGATCCCACACGCCGTGGCCGAGCTTCTCGCCGCGGGCCTCGAACTTGGTCAGCGGGCGAAAGCTCGGGCGCGGCACGAACGGCGCGGTGTCGGCGTCTGCGGTGTTGACGTAGCCAGGTGCTGCCTCCATCACCTCGGCCATCCACTCGGCGTAGGCTTCCCAGTCGGTGGCCATGTGGAACACCCCGTTCGGCGCCAAGCGGGTGCGGATCAGCTCCACAAACGCGGGCTGGACGATGCGCCGCTTGTGGTGTTTCTTCTTCGGCCAGGGGTCGGGGAAGAAGAGCTGCACGGTATTGATCGACCCCGCCGGCAGGCACTCCTCCAGCACCCTGAGTGCATCCTCGCGGTAGACGCGCAGGTTGGTGAGCCCCAGCTTGTCGGCTTCGTCGAGCAGCTTGCCCACGCCCGGGGCGTGGACTTCGATACCGATAAAATCGGTTTCCGGGTGAGTCCTGGCCTGCTCGATCAGCGAGGTGCCCATGCCGAAGCCGATCTCGACCACGCACGGCGCGCGGCGGCCGAACAGCGCCTCTAGATCCTGCGGGCCATCCGCCAGGCTCACGCCCAGGCGTGGCCAGACATCCTCGAGGCCGCGGGTCTGGGCCGGGGTCATGCGCCCGGCGCGAATCACGTAGCTCTTGATGCCGCGGCGGTGCAGCGGCGCGTCCGGGCTTTCCGGGCCGGTGGTGGCGGCGCTTTCGGGCGGAGTGGCGTTGTTCTCGGTCATGGTGTCCTGACAGGGTGTCTCGAAGTGGGTCGTTAAAACAGGTCGTTGAAACAGGTCGTTGAAAAGGGGCGTTCAATCAGCCGTTGATGCGCCCGGCAAACGGCGAGGAAGGTTCGGCGCTCGCCCGGCGCGCCATGCGCCCGGCCAGAAACGATTCGCGGCCGGCTTCGACGGCGAGCTTCATGGCGCGGGCCATGCGCAGCGGCTCGCGGGCGTGGGCGATGGCGGAGTTGAGCAGCACGCCGTCGCAGCCGAGCTCCATGGCGATCGCCGCTTCCGAGGCGGTGCCGATGCCGGCATCCACCAGCACCGGCACGTTCGACTGCTCGATGATCAGGCGCACGTTGTAGGGGTTCTGGATGCCGTGGCCGGAGCCGATCAAAGAGCCCAGCGGCATGATCGCGCAGCAGCCGATCGCCTCGAGCTCGCGGGCGACGATCGGGTCGTCGCTGGTGTAGACCATCACGTCGAAGCCGTCGTCGACCAGCGTCTTCGCCGCGCTCAGGGTCTCGACCACGTTGGGGTAGAGCGTGGTGTCGTCGCCCAGCACCTCGAGCTTGACCAGGTTGTGGCCGTCGAGAAGCTCCCGGGCGAGCCGGCAGGTGCGCACCGCGTCGCGGGCGTTGTAGCAGCCGGCGGTGTTGGGCAGGAGCGTATAGCGGCTCTGCGGAATCACGTCCAGCAGGTTCGGCTCGTCGGCGTTCTGGCCAAGGTTCGTGCGGCGCACGGCGAAGGTGACCACCTCGGCGCCGCTTTCGGCCACGGCCTGGCCGGTTTCGGTCATGTCCTTGTACTTGCCGGTGCCGACCAGAAGGCGCGAGGCGAAGGTGCGTCCGGCCACGGTAAAGGGCGTATCATGCGGTGTTGTCATAAGAAAATCCTCAAGCGAAGGCGGCGCTAGCCGCCGCCGATGGCGTGAACCACTTCGATCTGGTCGCCGTCGTTGAGCGCGGTAGCGCCGAGCTGGCTCTTGGGCACGATCTGCTCGTTGATCTCCACGGCGATGCGCCGCTCGGTCAGGCCGAGCTGGTCGATCAGATCCGCCGCCGTCAGCCCTTGGGTGATGGCGTAAGGTTCGCCGTTGAGCCTAAGCTCTATGGAGGCGTTGGGAGTCGACATGGGCGATGAGTATCCCTGGTGAAGGCAAACAGCCCCCATTGTAGCGGTTTAGCGCCCCTCGAGGTATGTCACCTGTGATAACAAGGTGGCCACGAAATTCCCACACGGTTCAAGGAGTGCAACGTGCAGCAAGCCGATAAAGGGTGGTGGTGTTGGGTGGCGCTCTCCGGCGCCGCGATGGTCGCACTCGGCGCCTACGCCGCCCACGGGCTGCCCGCGCGGGCGAGCAGCGACATGGTAGCCGCGGTGGAAACCGGCGTGCGCTACCAGGCCTGGCATACGCTGGCCATGCTGGCGCTGCTGGTGTGGCGCACCCAGCGCGCGCGGGCGGGCCAGCGCCTGGTGCTGGCGCTGTGGCTCATCGGTACGCTCGCCTTCAGTGGTTCGCTCTACGCCATGGCGCTACTGGGGCTGAACCTGGGCATCGTCACGCCGATCGGCGGGGTGGCGCTGATCGGCGGGTGGCTCTCGCTTCTGCTGGTGGTGGTGCTGGCGCGCGATTAGCGGGGTTCGGGCTGCCCGGTGCTCTGGCGCACGATCAGCCGGGTCTCCAGCACCTGCTGGCGCTCGACCGGCTCATCGCGGATCAGCCCCAGCAGCAGGCGCATCGCGGCCTGGCCGATCTGCGCCCGGGGCTGGCTGATGGTGGTCAGCTCCGGGTCGCAGTACTCGCTCAGGCGAATGTCGTCGAAGCCGATGATCGACACGTCGCGCGGCACCTCGAGGCCTAGCTGGCGCGCGGCCTTGAGCACGCCGATGGCCATTTCGTCGCTGTGGCAGAAGATCGCCGTCGGGCGGGTGTGCGACGGCGTCAGCAGCGCAAGCCCCTGGGTATGGCCGGAGTGGACGCCGAAGTCGCCGGCCAGGGTCTGCGCGCCGCCCGCGAGGCCGTGGGCGGCGAGCGTGTCGCTCACACCGCGCTCGCGTTCGCGGCAGATCGGGTTGTGGACCGGCCCCGTGAGCGTGGCGATACGGCGATGGCCGAGGGCGACCAGGTAGTCGATCGCCTGGCCGGCGGCGCGGTAGTTGTCCACCGTGACCGTGGGCAGGTCCCGGTCATCGAAGAACTCGCAGGCCATGACCAGCGGAAAACGCCCGCGGCGGCGGGCGTCGTCGAGCAGGGCGGGCGGCACGTCGGCGGTGAGCAGCAGCACGCCGTCGGCCTGGTTGGCGGGCAGCAGGTCGAAGTAGGCGCCGGCGCGGGCCGGATCGCGTTCGCAGTCGCCGATCAGCACCCGGTAGCCGGCCTGGTGGGCGACGTCCTCGATGCCGTTGATGATCTCGGAGAAGAACGGGTTCGAGATATCCGGCAGCAGCGCCACGATGGTGCGCGACTCGCGCCGGCGCAGGCTGCGCGCGGCGCCGTTGGGGGTGTAGCCCACCTCGGCGATGGCGCGGGCGACCCGGGCGCGGGTCGCCTCGCTCACCTTGTCCGGGGTGGCCAGTGCGCGCGACACCGTGGCGGTGGAGCAGCCGGCAGCGCTTGCGACTTCCTTGATCGTACTCATGGCAGGGCATCTGGGTTGAAGGGGCGCTAGCTTAGCGCGGCAGGCGGCGACGGTAACGTCTTCGTGGCGCATATCGCGGCCATCACGATTGTAAACGATTACATCATCGGATCGAAAAAGACAGCGCCGCGTATCAGAAATATCTGGCGATGGCCGTTTTGGGGCGCTTTTTCTTCATACTTTGGTCGCTGAGGTTTGCTTGCGGCTATCCGTATATCCTCATTGAATCATTGGCTTGTCGATTTTCAGGTACAGCGTGGCCGCATCGCGCCCGCTTGACCGTTTCCCATCGCTTTGCTGCAATGTAATCCATTACATTGGGCTCTCGAGTCTGACTTTCATAACGACAATCACAACGACGATTACAACGACAACGCGTCAGGAGAACCCATGAAGACCATCAAGGGTCCCGCCCTCTTTCTAGCGCAGTACGCAAGCGACGAGCCGCCCTTCGATACCCTCGATGCCATCGCCGGTTGGGCGGCGTCCCTGGGGTTCAAGGCGGTGCAGATTCCGAGCTGGGACACGCGGCTGATCGATCTCGAGCGCGCCGCCCATGAGCCCGACTACTGCCGCGAGATCAAGGCGACGCTTGCCCGCCACGGGCTCTCGATCAGCGAGCTTTCGTGTCATCTGCAGGGCCAACTGGTCGCGGTGCACCCCACCTACGACAGTCTCTTCGACGGCTTCGCCCCCGCGCACCTGCACGGCGACCCGCACGCCCGCCAGGCCTGGGCGGTGGAGCAGCTCATGCTCGCCGCCCGCGCCAGCGCCAACCTGGGGCTTGCTGCCGTGGGCACGTTTTCCGGGGCGCTTCTGTGGCCGTTTCTCTACCCCTGGCCGCAGCGCCCGCCGGGGCTGGTCGAGGAGGGCTTTGCCGAGCTCGCCAAACGCTGGCGGCCGATTCTCGACGCTTACGAGGCGGCCGGGGTGGATCTGTGCTTCGAGATCCACCCGGGGGAGGATCTGCACGACGGCGCCACCTTCGAGCGCTTTCTGGCGGCGGTCGATCATCATCCGCGCTGCCATATCCTGTACGACCCGTCGCACCTGCTGCTCCAGCAGCTCGACTATCTCGGCTTTCTCGACCGCTACCGCGAGCGCATCCGCATGTTTCACGTCAAGGACGCCGAGTTCACCCCGTCGGCGAGCCAGGGCGTCTACGGCGGCTATACGTCCTGGGCCGAGCGCGCCGGGCGCTTTCGCTCGCTGGGCGATGGTCAGGTCGACTTCAAGGCGATCTTCTCGAAGCTCGCCCAGTACGACTTCGAGGGCTGGGCGGTGCTCGAGTGGGAGTGCGCGCTGAAGCACCCGGAGCAGGGGGCGATGGAGGGCGCACGCTTCATCGCCGAGCACATCATTTTCGTCACCGACCGGGCGTTTGATGACTTCGCCGACGCCAAAACCGACCGCCACGCCAACCGCGCGCTGCTGGGACTCGAGCCCTGCGCGCCCGACGCCGGAGCCCGCCATGAGTGATTCGCCCGTTTCACGACGCCTGCGCGTGGCCATGGTCGGCGGCGGTCAGGGCGCGTTCATCGGCGCGGTGCACCGGATGGCGCTGCGCCTGGACGACCGCTTCGAGCTGCTCGCCGGGGTCTTCTCCTCGCAGCCCGAGCGCAACCGGCAAAGTGCCCGCGAGCTTCACATCGCGCCCGAGCGCTGCTACGCCGACGTGGCCGCGCTGATCGACGGCGAAGCGGGGCGCGAGGACGGCGTCGAGGCGCTGATCATCGTCACGCCCAACCACCTGCACTTCGACGCCGCACTCGAAGGACTCGAAGCGGGGCTTCACGTGGTGTGCGAAAAGCCCATGACCCTGACCGCCGCCGAGGCGGAGCGGTTGAAGGCCGCGGCGGCCCAAAGCGCCGGGCGTTTTCTGCTCACCCACACCTACGCCGGCTACCCGATGATCCAGCACGCCCGCGAGCTGATCGCGAAAGGCGAGCTTGGCGCGCTGCGCCACGTGCAGGTGGAGTACGTGCAGGAGTGGCTGAGCGTCGCCCAGAATGAGGACAACCGCCAGGCCGCCTGGCGCACCGACCCGGCAAAGGCCGGCGCGGCGGGGTGCCTCGGTGATATCGGCGTGCACGCCTTCCAGCTGGCGCAGTTCGTCACCGGCCAGAAGGTGGCCGGGGTGAGTGCTTCGCTTTCCACCGCGGTGGCAGGGCGCGCGCTCGACGACAGCGTGCAGGCGCTGCTGCGCTTCGAGAATGGCGCCAGCGGCATGCTGTGGGCGAGCCAGTGCGCCCCGGGGTTCGAAAACGAATTGACCCTTCGCATCGTGGGCGAGAAGGCGAGTTTGCAGTGGGCCCAAGAGAGCCCCAACGCGCTCTGGCTCAAGCCGCTCGACGCCCCGAGCCAGCGCCTGACCCGGCGCAGCGACGCGGTGAGCGAGTCGGTGGCGCGCAGCATCCGCCTGCCCGGCGGCCACCCAGAGGGCTACATCGAAAGCTTCGCCAACCTCTATCAGGGCTTTGCCGATCAGGTGCAGGGCGGCGCTCAAACATGGCTGCCCGGCATCGAGGACGGCGTCGACGGCATGCGTTTCATCGAAGCGGCGATCGCCTCCAGCGACAGCGACGGCGCCTGGACGGCGCTCGATGGCGAGGGTGGGCGCGATGGCTGAGCCACTGCTGCGCCTCGAGGGCATCGGCAAGTCCTTCGGCCCGGTGACGGTGCTCGAGGGGATCACGCTCGATATCGCCCAGGGCGAGGTGCTCGGCGTGCTGGGCGAGAACGGTGCCGGCAAGTCGACGCTTCTCAAGATCATCAGCGGCATTTATACGCCGAGCACCGGGCGTATTCTGATCGACGGCCAGCCGTTCACGGCGCTGGACCCGATCGGCGCGCGGCGCCTGGGCATCGCGATGATTCCCCAGGAGTTCAACCTGGTGGCCTCGCTCAAGGTGTACGAGAACGTCTTTCTCGGCCAGGAGCTTCGCCGCGGCGGCTTTCTCGACCATGCCCGCATGCGCGAGCGGACCCGGACGCTTCTCGAGTCGCTCGAGGTGCATCTCGACCCCGACCAGACCATCGAGCGCTCGAGCGTGGCGCAAAAGCAGATGGTCGAGGTGGCCCGCGTGCTGGTCAACGACGCGCGCATCGTGATCCTCGACGAGCCGACCACGGTACTGACAAGCCACGAGACCGCGGTGCTGTTTCGCGTGGTGAAGGCGCTGGTCGCCCGGGGCGTCACGGTGCTGTTCATCTCCCACAAGCTCAAGGAAGTGAGGGAACTCTGCGATCGCCTGTTGATCCTGCGCGATGGGCAGTTGGTCGAGCACTGCGCGGTGGCCGGCATGGACGAGGAGGCGATGGCGCGCAAGATGGTCGGCCGGGAGCTGTCGCGGATATTTCCCGACAAGCCCGAGGCGCCCGAAACGCGCGGGGCGCCTGCGCTCGAGGTGCGCGGGCTGTGCCTGACGGACGTGCTCCACGATATCGACTTCGCGGTGCACCGCGGCGAGGTGCTGGGCCTGGCCGGGCTGGTCGGCGCCGGGCGCACCGAGATCGCCGAGACGCTCATGGGGCTTCGGCGCAAAAGCGCCGGCGAGATCCTCGTCGACGGCGCGCCGGTCGCCTTCACCTCGCCTCGCCAGGCGCACGCAAGAGGGCTTGCGTATCTCTCCGAGGATCGCCAGGGCAAGGGGCTTCAGCTTTCGTTCAACGTGATGCAGAACGTCACCGACCTGAGCCTTGCGCGCTACGTGCGCGGGCTGATTCGCCACGGCCAGGAGCGGCGTCGCGCCGAGGAGTACCAGGCCAGGCTTTCGATCAAGGCCGCGCGCCTCACCGCCCCGGTGGGGCTTCTGAGCGGCGGCAACCAGCAGAAGGTCTATTTCGCCAAGCTGCTCGACATCGAGCCGGAGATCCTGCTGCTCGACGAGCCCACCCGCGGTATCGACATCAGCGCCAAGCAGCAGATCTATCGCCTGATCCGCGAGCTGACCGCCCAGGGCAAGGCGGTGGTGGTGATCTCCTCGGAGCTCGAGGAGATCATCGGCCTTGCCGACCGGGCGCTGGTGATCCGCCAGGGGCGGGTGGCGGCCACGCTCGAAGGCGACGACATCAATGAAGAGCGCATCATGCTCTACGCCGCCGGCGCCTGGGAGGCGGGCACCGAGCCCGAGCCAGCGCAGGAACCCTCACAAGGAGCGCGCCCATGAGTCCGCTTTCCCAACGCACCACGCCGCTGGCCCAGCGGTTTCGCAACCTGCCGATCAGCGGGGCGATTCTCGCCCCGCTGGTGGCGCTGGTCGTGCTGTTCGTCATCTCGTCGCTGGCGAGCGAATACTTTCTCAACACGCGCAATCTCTCCAACGTGCTGCGCCAGGTCTCCTACACCGGCATCATCGCCATCGGCATGACCTTCGTGATCATTGCCGGCGGCATCGATCTCTCGGTGGGGTCGATGGTGGCGCTGGTCGGCGTGGTCGTGCTCTACGTGCTCAACACCATCACCGACCCCTTCCAGGCGGTGATTCTCGCCATGCTCGCCGCGCTGGTGGGCGGGGCGCTGTTGGGGCTCTTCAACGGGCTTCTGGTCACGCGCGGGCGCATCGCCGCCTTCGTGGTGACCCTTGCCACCATGTCGATCTTTCGCTCGCTGGCGCTCTACTTCACCGACGCCGCCGAGGTCAGCACCCGCAACCCGCTGTTTTCGAGCGTGGGCGGTGGCTTCGTGCTCGGCCTGCCGATTCCGGTGTGGACGTTCTTCGCCCTGGCGATCGTCTCCCACGTGCTGCTGTTTCACACCGCTTACGGCCGCCACGTCTGCGCCGTGGGGGCCAACGCCCAGGTGGCGCGCTACTCGGGGATTCGCGTCGAGCGTGTGGTGCTCTCGACGTTTCTGATCGCCGGGGTGTGCGTCGGGCTTTCCGCCATCATGCTCACTTCAAGACTCAACTCGGTCAGCCCGAGCGATGCGGGCTACTTCTTCGAGCTCGACGCGATCGCTGCGGTGGTGATCGGCGGCACCGCGCTTTCCGGCGGGCGCGGCACCGTGTGGGGCACGGTGATCGGCGCTTTGATTCTCGGCATCATCAACAACATGCTCAACCTGACCGGCGTTTCGCCCTACCTGCAGGGATTGGTGAAAGGCGCGGTGATCCTGCTGGCGGTGCTCTTGCAGTACAAGCGCGCGCCTTGAACCAGGGCCGGCACGCCGGCCATCGCGGGCAAGGCCGGGCCTTGCCCATTACGCACGCAAACGGGGTAACAACAATGACACTCAAACGCGTATTGCAAAAGACGGCGCTGGGCGCGGCACTGGTGGGCACCGCGCTCACCGCCAGCGCTCAGGAGTACACCATCGGGGTGACCGTGCCCGCCGCCGAACACGGCTGGACCGCGGGGCTTTCCTGGTGGGCCCAACAGGCCACCGAAGAGCTCGCCGAGAAGCACCCGGACGTGAACTTCACGGTGCTCTCCGCCAACTCCGGTACCGCCCAGGTCGCCAACGTCGAGGACCTGATGATCCGCAACCTCGATGCGCTGGTGATTTTGCCCTACAACCCGGCCACGCTGCAGGCGGTGATTTCCGAGGCCTATGAAGAGGGCATCTACACCGTGGTGGTGGATCGTGAGCTCGAGACCCCGGCGCAGAACGTCTTCATCGCCGGCGACAACCCGGGGCTTGGCGAGCAGGCGGCGCGCTACATCGCCGAGGAGCTCGGCGGCGAGGGCAATATCCTGGTGCTCGAGGGCCCGCCGATCCCGATCAACAGCCAGCGCGTCGACGCCTTCAACCGGGTGATGGAGAACTATCCGGGTATCAACATCCTCGCCTCGCAGAACACCGACTGGAACGCCCAGCAGGCGCTGAGCGTGACCGAGGACCTGCTCGGCAGCAACCCCGAGGTCGACGCCATCTGGGCCGGCGACGACGACGTGCTGATCGCCGCCCTGCAGGCGATCGAGGAGAACGACCGCGACGACATCCAGCTCGTGGTGGGCGGCGGCGGCTCCCAGCGGGTGATCGAGATGATTCGCAGCGACCACCCGATCGTGAAGGGCACCGTGACCTACCCGCCGAGCATGATCGCCTCGGCGATCGCGCTGGCCGTGCACGGCGTGAAGGGCGAGCGGCTGGGCGACATGTACCACGGCGTGCCGTCACGCATGATCCTCGCCGCCGACCTGATCACCGCCGACAATGTCGAGGAGTATTTTGAGCCCGACGCCGCCTACTGAGCGGTACCCTCGCAACGCCTCGTGCGCTCGCGCGTACGGGGCGTTTTCACGCCAGATCCGCAGGCCGGTCGATATCCAGGTGCACGCCCGGATCGTCGACGGGCACCCGGCAGCGGTGCGCGGCGTGGGCCGCGAGCACTGCCCGGGCACCATCGCCACCGCAAAGCGCGGCGAGCGCCGACCAGAAGCGGCGACCGAAGATCACCGGATGCCCTGGCGCCTCCCGATAGAACGGAACGACGATCCGGTCGAACGCGGCCTGCTGACGAAGGGTGTTCAGCGTCTCTAGACGCAGGTAGGGCATGTCGCCGAGCAGCACGGCAGCGGCCTCGACGCCTTCGAAGGCGGAGTCGCGCGCAAGCTGCGTGAACGCCTCGCCGATGCTCGCCCCCAGCCCGTTTCGGGCGCGCGTGATGCGGATCAGCTCGCGCTCGTCGAAGCCTTCCAGCGTATCGTCGCTGCGCACCGCGATCCGCACCACGGGAAAGGCCCGCCGGGCATTGTCGACGCTTTGCGCCAGTAGCGTGCTGGCGCGAAGCGGCGCCAGGCGCTTGTCCGCGGCGCCGAAACGCCGCGAATAGCCCGCCGCCATCACCAGCGCGACGACGGATTCACAGCTCATCGAGCGCTTTGCCGTGCTGTACGCGCACGATATCCGCCATCACCGCCAGCGCGATCTCCGCCGGGGTCTTGCTGCCGAGCGCAAGACCGATCGGCATGTGGATGCGCGCGATCTGTGCGTCACTCAGGCCACCCGAGCGTTTGAGCCGTTCGGCCCGGGCCTGAGAAGTGCGCTGTGACCCCATCACGCCGATGTAGAACGCCTGGGTACGCACTGCTTCCATCATCGCCAGGTCATCGATGCGCGGGTCGTGGGTGAGGGCCACCACGGCGGTGGCGCCGTGGCAGGTGCGATCCGAAATGAAAGCCGAGGGCAGGGTGGCGTGGACTTCCACGCCGGGCACGTCGAGCGCACGGCAGGCGGCCTCGTCCGGGTCGCAGACGATCACCTCGAAGCCGAGCGTCACCGCAAAGGCCGCGCAGGGCGCGGTGATCGGCGAGATGCCGGCGATCACCAGCCGGTGGGCCGGCGAGACGCGAAGCTCGATGATATCGCCTTCGATTTCTACGCGCGGCCCGGTGGGCGGGGCGGGGATGAAGACGCGCTCGCCGCGTTGGGTATCGACCCGGCGAATCAGCGGCTCGCGGCCCTCGAGCGCGGCCAGAATCTCGCTCAGGTGCGCGCGGGTGGCGGGGG
>NZ_JAMZBC010000026.1 GCF_024158715.1 Halomonas sp. 707D7
GCAGGGCGTCGAAATCCGTGTGATTGCTGATGCGCGGCAGGCGCGGCACGACGACGTTCAGGGTTCGCGGGTGCTTCTCGGCCTGGGTGGCCGCGACCGCGTCCTCCGCATCGAGCAGGTGCCCGGCAAGAAACGGCAGTGTCCCGAACACCGGCTTGCCTGTGCGCGCCTCGAGCCATTCGAGCCCCGGGGTGAGCAGATCGATATCGCCGCGAAAGCGGTTGACGATGAAGCCTTGCGTGCGGGCGCGCTCGCTGACGCTCAGGAGCTCGAGCGTACCGACGAGCTGGGCGAACACCCCGCCGCGGTCGATGTCACCCACCAGCAGCACCGGGCAGTCGACGGCCTCGGCGAAGCCCATGTTGGCGATATCGTTCTGGCGCAGGTTGATCTCCGCGGGGCTTCCCGCTCCCTCCGCGATGATCACGTCAAAGCGGCGCTCTAGAGCGTGCCAGGCGGCCATGACACTATCGAAGGCGGTGCGCTTGAAATCGTGGTAATCGATCGCGTCCATATGGCCGTGCACCCGCCCGCGCAGGATCACCTGGGCGCCGCGCTCGCTTTCGGGCTTGAGCAGTACCGGGTTCATGTCGCTGTGCGGGGCAACGCCCGCCGCCTGGGCCTGAAGCGCCGTGGAGCGGCCGATCTCGCCGCCGTCCTCGGTCACGGCGCTGTTGAGCGCCATGTTCTGCGGCTTGAAGGGAGCGACGCGAATGCCCCGGCGCTTGAGCACGCGGCAAAGCCCGGCGACCACCGTGCTCTTGCCCGCATCCGACGTCGTGCCTTGAATCATCAGCGTGGTCATTCGCCCCTTCTCTTCATGCCTCGAGGAAAGGGCGAACTCTAACGGGCGGCGGCAGGCTCTGCAACGCGCACCTGCCGTCGGGCTTGGAAGGGAACGATCAGAAAGAGTAGGCGTAGTTCACCATGGCCGCGGTATCGCTCGGGGCGCTGGCGTCGTGGCCGGGCTCCAGGGCGTGAAGCAGGTTGAGCTGCCACTGGCTGCGCTCGCCGGTCTTGAAGGCGTAGCCGAGCTCGATGTCGATCTCGCGACCGGAGGGCGCAAGCGAGGCGCTGCGGCTTTCGCGCACCACCGTGCCGTCGAGCTGGCGGCCGACCGGCACGTCGAAGTTCGCCTCGGCGCCTTCGATGCGCAGCGGCTGGCGCAGGGTGAACGCCAGGCGCTCGTCGGCGCGGCGCCCGCTGCCCTGCCATTGCAGCCCCATTTCCACCTTGCGCGCGACGATGTCCTCGACGCTGGCAAGCAGGCCACGACCCGACGCGCTGCCCTGGCCCTGCTCGAACTCGGCGAAGCCGCTGATGCCGGCACCCAGTTCCGCGGTCAGGCCGATCCCGGCAAAGGTCATCCGGTTCTCTTCGCCCAGGCCCAGGGCACCCACGCCGCTGGCGCCGAGCAGGCCCTGGCGCTCGTCGAGGCTGCCCAGGAAGGTGTCGATGGCAAGCGAGGGCAGCGGCTGCCAGGACACGCCCACATCCGAGCGCCGTGCCCGATAGTCGCTGGTGCCAGCCGAGTCGAGCGTCGATGCCCAGTGCGAGGCGGTGAGATCCCAGTGCTCGCCGAGCGCGTAGCGCGACGTCACACCGTTGACGCCGTCGAAAGCCTGGGTCAGCGCCGAGCCGCCCTGGAACGACATCATCGGCATCAGCCCGGATTCGCTGTAGGCGCTCATCGGGTTCACCTCTCCGCCGGCAAAGCTGTAAAGGCTCAGCGTCGCCGGGCCGTAGGCCGCATCGAAGCGGCTGCTCAGAAGACCGCCGCCGTCGCTGCGGGTGGTGAAACGGTAGGTGTCGACATCCATTGACTGGGTGATGGGCGCGCGTGCCGAGGTGAGCGACAACCGCTCCATCTGGCGGCGCATCTGGGTGGCGTGATCGACCCGCGGCTGTACCTGCTGGCCCAGGTCCATGCGGTAGTCGCGGCCCAGGTCATCGAACACCGCCACATCGCGCAGCGCGTCGGACTGGCGAACCGCGTCGCCGTAGGCGCCGGAAAGCTGCAGGTAGGAGCCGCGCACCAGGTCGCCGCCGTCGTCGACGCGCGCTTGCTCGGCCACCACCAGCTCGCCTTGCGGGGCAAGCGCGGCCTCGATGTCCGCCTCGCCCTGGCCCAGGTAGAAACTGCCGCAGTTGTCGCTGCCGCTGGCGCCGCAGTCGTTGCGATCGAATAGCGCGCTTTCGCGACTGGCGGTGTCCAGAAGCCGCTGGCTGGCCTGCCGGGCATCGAGGTGCGGCCAGCGCGACAGGATACCCGCGGCGTACTCGGAGATCCGCGCCGCCGAGATCGACGTGCCCTGGGCGCCCACCTCGCGGTTGACGTAGTCGGTGGCGATGGTGCGCGCCTGCAGGCGCGCATCGTCGCCGGGATAGGCGCTCGACGGGTGCAGATTGCCCTTGCCGTCGGTTCCCACGGCGATGAGCGTCATGTCGTAAAGCGCCGGTTCGGCGGCGTAGAGCGGTTGGCCCTGGGTGTCCATCGCCTGCCCGTTGTTGCCGGCGCTGATCAC
Organism: Halomonas sp. 707D7; assembly: GCF_024158715.1. Lineage (GTDB taxonomy): Bacteria > Pseudomonadota > Gammaproteobacteria > Pseudomonadales > Halomonadaceae > Vreelandella. The sequence goes on from NZ_JAMZBC010000026.1 coordinate 2,526, forward strand.
GTAGACCGCGCCCTTGCCGCCGTTGGCGTTGACCACCTGGGCCAGTGACTCGCTCGATGAGACGCCGTTGAACCCCAGTCGCGGGTCGTTGGCCACGAAACGCTGGGAAAAACTGGCATTGACGACCTGAGCGCCGCGGGCGGCAGCCTGGCCGACGCCGTAGTTGATGGCGCTGCTGCGATTCACGCCATCCTGTTCGATCTTGATCAGGTCGAGTTCGGCTACCCCGAGCGCCCCGCCGGAAATGGTCGAGGCCACCACGTTGCCGTGCCACTCGTTGCCACCGCGCACGTCGGTGCCCCCGGTATGCACGTTCAGGCTATCCACCACGCGCTGGCGGTTGGCGATGGCCGTGACATCGAAGGCACCATCGACCACGCCTACCCGCACGAAAGCCGCACGCGCCGGAGCGACCGATACGCCTGACACAGGCCCCGAAGTGCTCGGCGCAGGCTGCGACATCGGCGTATAGACACCTTGATCGGGTGTGCCTTCGCTTGCCCCTCCCCCCCCGCCGCCGCCACCCGAACTGCATCCTTCCAAAGAAAGGGCACCCACCACGAAACCTGCCGACAACAGCAGTCTGTAACGACTATCCATGATGGGATACTCGAGAAAACATAGCGTCCATGTTTAAGCTCTTTTAATTAAGAGGGGGATTAAAGCAGTGGCATTTAAGGCTAAAAAAATTTGATTAGCAACGGCGTTGCCGAACATTAAAATCAATCCCCACCATTGATGACGATTACTATCGGGAGGACTGATAAGAGATATCGGAAGAATTTATTCAATGAATAAACATAAAAATAAATAACTGAAATATAATGCTTAAATTTACATAGAATCAGATATTATTCTCATTTACCGATAACTCCGAGTTTACAAATAATGATTGAAATAAATTCGCTTAAAAAATCGAATTTAACGAACAATGGACTCAAGAAGTCAAAAACAGACTTGATATAGGCATAGCCAATACTTTAAATCGGCTTTATCGATCATTTAAATCATCACGGTTAACGACAGTGATCGAAGACACCCGAACCCGCGCCTGAAAAGAAGTCGGTGACGGCGTGTCGAAAACTTTGCAGATAGCGCCTTGCGCAGACAGTTACGCCGTTTTCCGTTAGGGTGTGAGGCCCCACGACAACCGATCATCCGGCATGCAACAGCTTCTAGAAGAGATCACCCAGCAACTCGCCTTCGAGACCGAGCGCGGCAAGGTTGCCGATTACATCCCGCAGCTCGCCGAGGTGGACCCCGGCCAGTTCGGCATCAGCCTGGCCACGGTCGAGGGCGAGCGCTTCTCGGCGGGCGCCGCCGCCACGCCGTTCTCGATCCAGAGCATCTCCAAGGTGTTCACCCTGACCTTGGGGCTTGGCAAGCTCGGCGACGGACTTTGGACCAACGTCGGTCGCGAGCCATCGGGCGACCCTTTCAACTCGATCGTCCAGCTCGAGCACGAGAACGGCAAGCCGCGTAACCCGTTCATCAACGCCGGCGCCATCGCGGTAGTGGATGCGATCATGATGGGCCACGAACCGCGCGAAACGCTGGCCGAAATCCTGAGCTTCGTGCGCTACATCACCGATGATCAAAGCGTCTACTTCGACCACCTAGTGGCCGCCTCGGAAATGGCCCACAAGGATCGCAACGCCTCGCTTGCCCACTTCATGAAGGCCTTCGGGCGGCTGCGCCACGACGTCGACAAGGTGCTGGGCACCTACTTCCACCAATGCGCCATCGCCATGAGCTGCGAGCAGCTCGCCTGCGCCGGGCTGTTTCTCGCATCAAACGGCGTCAACCGGCCAGCCAACCTGCGCGTGGTCTCGCCCCAGCGAGCACGACGCATCAACTCATTGATGATGATGTGTGGCCACTACGATGCCTCCGGCGAATTCGCCTTTCGCGTCGGGCTTCCAGGCAAGAGTGGCGTGGGCGGCGGGATACTCGCCATCGCCCCCGGGCGCGGGTCGCTGGCGGTCTGGTCACCGGGGCTCGACGAGTACGGCAACAGCCTTTTGGGCGCCCGGGCGCTGGAGATGTTCGTCCAGCGCACGGGCTGGTCGGTATTCGGCCACTAGGGCGTGCTCAGCGTTTCAGCAGCGCCTCGTACACCGCCAGATCATCGGCGGAAAAGCAGCAGAAGGTGACCGCGTCGACGCTCGTGCCCGGCAGCGTCTCCTCGACGGTCTGGACCGCGATCTCGGCGGCGCGCTCGATGGGAAACCGGTAGATACCGGTGCTGATGCTGGGGAAGGCGATGGAGCGAGCGTCGACGGAATCCGCCAGCTCCAGCGCCCGGCGGTAGCAGTTGGCGAGCTTTTGCGCCTCGCCGCGCGCGCCGCCGTTCCATACCGGGCCGACGGCGTGGATCACGTAGCGCGCCGGAAGCTTGAAGCCTTCGGTGAGCTTGGCGTCGCCGGTCTCGCAGCCGTCGAGCGCCCGGCAGGCCTGTTTGAGTTCCTGGCCGGCGGCGCGGTGGATCGCGCCATCGACCCCACCGCCGCCCAGCAGCGACCGGTTCGCGGCGTTGACGATGGCGTCGACCTCGAGCGTGGTGATATCGGCCTGTAGCGCGTCGATCTTCATGGCGTTCCCTCCGTATCAAGCTATCAAGGTAACGATAGCCGACCCGGCTCGCTTTCGCTCTCCTTCGCCGCGCGCCGGCCGCTCTCCCAGGCCAGCACCATCTGCTTGCGCGCCACGCCCCAGCGGTAGCCACCGAGCGCTCCGCTCTGCTGAATCACCCGATGACAGGGTATCCACAGTGCCACCGGGTTGGCGCCGATGGCACTGCCCACCGCGCGGGACGCCCCGGGCTTGCCAAGCACCTGGGCGATCTGGCCATAGCTTGCCAGCGCCCCTTCGGGAATCGCCAAAAGCGCCCGCCACACCGCCATCTGAAAGTTGGTGCCCGCCACGTGCAGCGAAAGCGTACTCGAAACCCTCGCCCCGTCGCCGAACAGCGCCTCGACCGGCGCCCGGGTCGCCTCGACGTCGAGCACCAGGCGGCTTCGCGGCCACTGGCTTTCGAGTAGCGCCAGCTGTTCGTCGATGCCCGCGGCGCCGATGAACGCCATGCGGCAGATACCGCGAGGCGTGGTCGCGACCAGCACCGCGCCGAACGGGCTCGGGTGGACGCCGTAGGTCAACGTGACCCCTTCGCCGCGCTTCTTGAACTCCCCGGGCGAGACCGCCTCGAGGGTGACGAAGTGATCGAACAGCCGCGAGCCGCCGCTCAGGCCCACCGCTTCGGCGGCTTCCTGAAGAGAGACGCTGGAGGCGATGAGGCACTTGGCACGCTCGAGCGTCAGCGCCTGTAAAAAGCGCTTGGGCGAGACGCCGACGTGACGGCGAAAAAGGCGCTGAAAATGGTACATGCTCAGGTGAACCTGCGCGGCGACGCAGGCCAGATCCGGCTGGCGCGCGGCGTTCTCCACCATGTAGGCCATCGCCTTCTCGATTCGCCCGTAGTCGTCCATCGCTCGCTCCCTGGGTTGGTGATGCCAAGCATAAGCGAAGAGCGCGGGCCGTGTGACCCGAATCTTGCGCAGTTGCGAAAGGTCAATTTTCTACAATACGCCGCCGGGCGCGACCGGCACACTCGGGGCTCACCTTTCGATGACGAGGATGACGATGAACCTGTCGCTGCTGCTGCCGATGTCCGCCTTCGCCCTGGCGGCCTCCATTTCTCCCGGCCCGGTCAATCTGGTCTGCCTGAGCAGCGCCACCCACTACCCGGCAAGGCGCGGGCTTTCGTTCGTCACCGGCGCCACGCTTGGCTTCATCGCTCTGTTTCTGGGTATCGGCGCCGGGCTCTACGCCCTGCTCACCCGCGTAGCGCTGCTCGAAACGCTGCTGCGCTTTGCGGGGGTGGCGTTTCTGCTCTACCTGAGCGCCAGGTTGGCCCTGGACGACGGTCGGCTTTCCGAGGCGCGCCCGCCAAAGGCACCGGGCTTCTGGACCGGCGCCGCCATGCAGTGGCTCAACCCCAAGGCGTGGCTCGCCTCGGCCTCCGGCATCAGCGCCTATACCGGCGGCGACGCCGGATTGATCGTCGTTTTCGCCGCGCTCTATCTGCCCATTTGCTGGCTGTCGCTGGCAAGCTGGGTTTACGCCGGGGCGTTTCTCAAGCGCCACGTTCACAAGCCCCACGTGCTTAGGGTGGTCAACCGGGTACTGGCACTACTGCTGGCGGCAAGCGCCGTGGTCATCCTGCTCGATTAGGCAGGTGCGGTACTGCTTCGGCGTGGCGGCCAGCAGCCGCTTGAAGGTGCGCTGAAAATGCGGCTGGTCGTTGAAACCCAGGGTCAAGGCGGTATCTGCGATGGAGTGCCCCTGCTTCAGGCGCTCGCGACCCAGCTCGACCCGCCGGTTGATCAAGTAGGCCCTGGGCGTCATGTGAAAATGGCGCTTGAAGGCGCGAATCAGGTGGCCAGCGCTGTAGCCCGAGAGGCGGCACAGTTCGTCGAGGGTCACCGCTTCGAGCGCATTGTCATCGAGATACGCGGCCAATGCCGCCAACGCCGGCGAGACACGCTCTCGCTCTTGTGCCGTGGGGGCATCCAGATGGACGAACACTTCCCGCAGGTAGCCGGCAAGCGCTGCCTTTTTGGCCGGTGCCGACAAGCGCTTGTTCAAAAGCGCGGCGATGGTGCGCCGGTAGCGCTGGTAAAGGAGCGGCGACGAGATCACGCCGGTGGCGATATCCTGCCACTGCGGCGAGCGCGAAAGCCCCGCGTTGAAGCGAAGCTCGCTGACCCAGGCGGTCTGTACGTAGAGCATCAGGTACGCCCAGGGCTCGCTCTGAAGCGGGTTGCAGGCGTGCGCCCAGCCGGGATTCATCAGCACCAGATCCCCGGCGCGAATGGCGTGATGCTCGTCCCGATAGACGAACGTGCTCTGGCCCCGCGTGACTGCGCCCAGGGACCAGTGGTCGTGGCTGTGCAGCGCGTAGGCAACGTGGCGAGCATCGCGAATCACGCGCAGTTCCACCTCGGGCAGGCGCGGGTCGCGCCAGAAAAGAGGAGTCGAAGCGTTCACGGCGTTTTCCAGACAGTGCGTGCAGCGAATAAATAGCAAGGGTTTCGCCCTCGCTTTGCTGACCTATACTACAGTAGCTTTCGTACCCGCCTCGGGTCATCCGCTTCACAAGGGAGTGAAGCCCGCCATTTCACGTCAGGAGGACATCGTGGCTACCGGTACCCCCGATCACAAGGATGCCATTCGACTCTACGCCCGCCTGGGATACGCCTCTCGCGGTATCGTTTACCTGCTGGTCGGCGGCCTGGCGGCGCTGGCCGTCTTCGGTCAGGGCGGGCAGACCGAAGGCAGCCGCGGCGCGCTCGAGCGCCTGCTCACAGCACCATTTGGCAAGGTACTGCTCGGGCTGATCGCACTGGGGCTTCTAGGCTACGCCATGTGGCGATCGATCCAGGCGATCAAGGATACCGACGGCCACGGCACCGGTGCCAAGGGTATCGCCATTCGGGCCGGGCTCTTGATCAGCGCGATCACCCATGCGCTGCTGGCGTTCTACGCCGCCAGCCTGATCTTTCGTCTCGGCGCTTCCGACGGCTCCCAGGGCTCCCAGGGCACGGTGAGCTGGCTCTTCGAGCAGCCCTTTGGCCGTTACCTGGTGGGCGCCGCGGGTGTCTGCATCATCGGCGCGGGCATCGCGCACTGCATCAAGGGCGCCCAGGCCAAGTTCGACAAGCACTTCGCCATGCCCGAATCGACCAAACGTTGGGCGTACCCGGTGTGCCGCTTCGGGTTGATCATTCGCGGCGTCGTGTTCGTGATCGTGGGCGGCTTCTTCATGCTCGCGGCCTATCACGTCAACGCCAACGAAGCCGGTGGGACCGAAGAGGTCTTCAGTTTCCTGCGCGATCAGGCCTTCGGACAGTGGCTTCTAGCCTTCGTCGCCTTGGGGCTTTTCGCCTTTGGCGCCTACAGCGTGCTGGCGGCGATCTACCGTCGCATCGATCCTGGCCTTTGAGATGGTACTTTTCTCGCACGGCCATAAGCAGTGGCTCACGCGCCTCAACCGCTCCAGGCGCATGCTCTGGCTGCTCGGGGCGCTGTCGTTTCTCGAGACGCTCATCCTGCCGGTGCCGCTCGAGCTGATCATCATTCCGCTGATGGCCTCGAACCGCGCGCGCATCTGGTCGATCGCGGCGGTCGTCACCGCCGGGTGTCTGCTCGGGTCGCTGGCGGGCTACGGTATCGGCATGGCGCTTTTCCAGTCGCTCGGCACCTGGCTGATCGGCGTCATGGGGATCGAGCAGAGCTTCCAGAGCTTTCAGACGTTCTTCAGCCAGTACGGGTTCGCCGCCATCGTCGCGATCGGCATCCTCCCGATTCCCTACCAGGTGGCGCTGATCACCGCCGGGCTTTCGGGCTATCCCATCCTGCTGTTCCTGCTCGCCGCCCTGCTCTCCCGCGGCGTGCGCTACTTCGGGATCGCGTGGCTCGTGTACCGTTTTGGGCATGAGGTCGAGCGCATGTGGAAACGCCACGCGCTGATGACGAGCCTGCTGGGCGGCGCGCTGATTCTGGTGCTGGTATTGGGCATGCAGCTGATCGCCAGCCGTCTGATGTAACGGGCCATGAATCTCGGGCCGGGCCGACGCTCGGCCCTTGGCTGGCTGCCAGCCTGTGCGCTGTTCACCTAGGCTTTGGAGTAATCCCGCTCGACTCGGGCGATCCGCGTGGTGAAGTGCGTGTACCACGTGTCATGGCCCAGGCGCTGCGCCACTAAATGCTCGGCGTTGGCCTTCCAAGTGCGGATCGCCTCCAGATCTGCCCAGTAGGAGACCGTCACGCCCAGCCCCTCCCGAGCGGACTCCATTCCCAGAAACCCCGGCTGCTCGGCGGCCAGCGCCACCATGCGCTCCGCCATCTCGCCGTAGCCTCGGGTATTCTCGCCAAGTTCCGAGGTAAAAATGACGGCGTAGTAAGGCGGCTCGGGGGTCTTGGCGATCTGGGTCATGAGAACGGCAGGCTCCTGGTACGTGAACGCGGTAAGGCGTGATGCGGCCATGATAGCCGCTGACGCATGAGGGCGGTATCTCCCCTCGTCGTTTGGCCGAAAGTGTCCGCTTGTTGGCCGCTCGGCGCCTCGCGGCGGACAGCGCGCGCTCGTAAGCTTGGCTCTCGCCTTGTAAAGATCACACTGCAAAGAGAGCCACGCCCATGACCGTTTCATCTACCGCGCTTTTGTTGATCGATGTACAGGCCTCGTTTCCCGCCAGGGAGTACTGGGTCGAGGCGCTCGCCGAGCAGTGGCGGCCACAGCAGCGCGCCCTGCTCGAGGCTGCCAAGGCGCAGGGCATTCCCCTGGTGAGAATCTTTCACGAGGCGCCGGGGAGCGACACGCCCTTCGACCCGGCGCAGGGGCTGATTCGTCCGCTCGCGGGGTTCGAGGATAGCGCCGACGTCACCTTCCACAAGCGCGTTCACAACGCCTTCAAGCGTGGCTCGACGCTCGCGACATCACCCGGCTGGTCATCAGCGGCATTCGCACCGAGCAGTGCTGCGAGACCACCGCCCGGGTCGGCTCGGATCTGGGCTACCAGATCGATTTCGCAAGCGACGCGACCCTGACCTTTCCCATGACCCGGCACGGGGTGACCTGGTCCGCCGAGCAGATCAAGGCGCGCACCGAACTGGTTCTCGAAGGGCGTTTTGCGCGTATCATCGACACCGACACCCTGATCGACGAGTGGCAGACCTCGCGTGAATGACGCTTTGACCTTTACCTCCTCGGCCAACCGCCCGCTGCGGGTCGCGGTACTCATGCTGCCTGGCCAGGTTCCGCTGGACCTGATCGGCCCGCTCCAGGTACTCTCGAGCGCGGCCCGGCTTTCGCTTGCCATCGAGATTCGCTATTTGGGCCCGCAGGCGGCGATGGCCTGGCTCGGACCCTTGAGTCTCACCGGCATCGAGCCGCTGCCGGAGACGTTGCCCCATCAGGACCTGCTGCTGATTCCGGGCCAGTACCGCGACGGGTACGAGCCCGATGCCCAGCGTGAAAGCCTCGCCTGGCTCATGGCCAACGCCGAACACGCGGATACCCTGATGACCGTCTGCTCCGATACGCTGCTGCTGGCGGAGGCGGGGTTGCTGGCGGGCAGGCGCTGCACCACGCACCACTCGCTCTTGCAGCAGCTATGCGAGCGTGCCCCCCGAGGCCAAGGTGCAGCGCGACTGCATCTTCACCGAGGATGGCCGTTTTTTGACCAGCGCGGGCATCTCGACGGGTATCGACACCATGCTGCACTGGCTGACCCGGGTAGGCGGGCACGCTCTTACGCTGGCGGTGGCGCGGGAGATGGTGCTTTACCTGCGCAGAAGCGGCCAGGAGCCCCAGCTGGGCGCCTGGCTCGAGGGGCGCAACCACGTGGATGAGCGTATTCACCGGGTGCAGGACGCCTTGTGCGCGGCTCCAGCCCGGCCCTGGCGGGTCGAGGCACTCGCCCGCCAGGCGGCGATGAGCGAGCGCCATTTTCGCCGCCGGTTCAAACTCATGACTCAAATGTCGATTCTCGACTATATCGCCGGCATCCGGATGCAGCGCACCAAGGCGCTGATGAGCGAAACCGGCTGGCCGCTTGCGCGTATTGCCGCTGAAACCGGCTTTGGCGACGAGCGTCAGCTGCGCCGCAGCTGGGCCCGCGTGGAAAAGGCAACGCCAAGCGCCTGGCGGCGCGCCGAAACGATGACCTCTCAGGTCTAGAAGATCGCCACACAGATCAAGACGCACATCGCGAGCAGGCAGAGAAGCCCTACCCCGTAGGCAAGGGTGCGCCAGGGCTGGAGTCTTGCCAGGTAGAAGAAGGTATGGGCGTAGCGCGCGGCGGTGAACAGCATGAACAGCCACCCGGCGAGTGCCGGCGAGGCGCCGACCATCACGTAGGCCACGCCCAGCCCCAGGAAGATGGGGATGTTCTCGAGGTCGTTCGACCACGCCTTGGCTGCCTGCTGCACCTGGGGCAGCTCCTCGCTGGCCGGCTCCTTGCCCGCCATGCGCGCATCCTCCGGCGTTTTGAAGGTCATCTTGCTGATGCGGTGATAACCCTGGTAGAGCGAGGTCGCCCACATCTTCAGAAACAGCAGCACGGCGGCCACGGCATACCAGTATACGGCGTCGTCCATGATGACTCCTTTGGCTCGTGTCTCGGTATCGATGAGTGACGCGAAAGCGTCGCCCCAGCAGTATAGCCAATGGCGGGACGCCTACCTGTACGCCGCTTTTCAAACGCCGAGCACGCGTTTACCATGCGCCCCCCATCCAGCGCGAGCCCGACCATGTCCGCCAACGCCCTCTATACCGATCTTTCCGGCTACTACGACCTGATGTGCGAGGAGATCGACTACCCCACCCAGAGCCGCGGCGTGATGCGCCTGAACCAGCTGTTCGGCAACGGCGGGCGCTACCACCTGGATCTGGCCTGCGGCACCGGCCCCCACGTGCGCCATTTTCTGGATGCCGGGTTCACCAGCGGCGGACTCGACATCAACCCGCCGATGCTCGAGCGCGCGGCCAAGCGCTGCCCCGAGGCGCACTTCAGCGTGCAGGACATGGGCGATTTCGACGTGACCGTCCCGCAGGACCTGATCACCTGCTTTCTCTACTCGATCCACTACAACGCGAATATCACGCGGCTGAAAGCCTGCATCGCGCGCGCCCAGAAGGCGCTCTCGCCCGGCGGCGTGTTCTGCTTCAACGCGGTGGACAAGGACAAGATCGATAACGCCCTGGCAGTCAAGCACCGCGTGGCACGAGGCGAGGAAACCTTCACCTTCCAGTCCGGCTGGCACTACCCGGGCGCGGGCGAGCGCCAGGCGCTGCGGCTGAGCATCGAGAAAAAGCGCGGTGACGACGTGCAGCGCTGGGGCGACGAGCACGCCATGGTGGCGGTGGGCTTCGAGGCGTTGATCACGCTTCTGGAAGAGCATTTCAGCGTGAATGTGTTCGCCCACGATTACGCCACCATCGAACCCTGGGACGGCGAGGCAGGCAATGCGCTGTTCGTCTGCGTCAAGGCGTGACGCGCCTGCTCACTGCACGTAGTAGCCGCTCACCCGCCAGACGCCCTCTTCCAGGTGCGGGGTGATGGTCTCGGTGATCGAGGCGCGGTTGGCGAAGCGGGTCTGGTAGGTGAAGATCTTGTAGTCGTCGCGCGGGGCGCCGGGCATCGAGGTATCGCTGGTCACCCGCACGCGGCGGCGCGCCTCGAGCGGCCCGAAGTCGTGGCGGGCAAGCTCGATGGTACGTTCCAGCATGCGGGGCGAGAGTGGGCGCTGCAGCAGCGGCGACGCCTCATCCCAGGCTTTTTCGAAGTCGCCCTGGTCGATGCTCTCGAGCCAAGCCAGTACCGCCGCCTCGGCGGCCTCCATCTGGGCATGGGCGGGCAGTGCAATCAACAAAAGCGACAGGATCGAGGCGCGCAGCGTCATCGGCATGAAAGGCTCGTGGCAGAAAAAGAGTGTTCTTCTCTATATCGGGCGAAACCGCCATACCTTTAATCGCCCCTGCCTCGTCATGCTCGTCAAGCACCATTGGGCCTTCAAACACGAAGCCCGACGCACAAGGCCGGGCTTCGTACTGGTTCTGAATGCCTTGCGGGCTAGCTACCCTCGCCGGGGCGATGCTGGTTCTGCAGCCCCATCAGGAAGTTGCGCAGAATCTGGTCCTTGCACTCGCGGTAGTTCTTGTGGCCGGGCTTGCGGAAAAAGGCGCTCAGCTCGTGATGGCTCAGCGGTAGCCCCTCGCGCTCGAAAATGGCCAGAATGTCGTCGGCCTGCAGGTTCAGCGCAATGCGCAGCTTCTGGAACACCTGGTTGTTGTTGAGCTTGGCTTCCGGCGCGGGTGCCGGGCCCTCGCGCTTGCCGCGCTTGTAGCTGATGAAGCCGTTGAGGAAGGTGGCGAGATCCCGGTCGCGCATCGCGGCGTAGCCTTCGTCGTCATCCTTTTTCAGCCAGGCGGTCACCTTGGGTTGCTCCACCTCGGCTTCGGCCAGCCTGAAGATGGCGACGATGGCGGTGTCCTTGAGATCGAAGATATAGCGCACGCGGCGCAGGATGTCGTTATTGGTCACGCGGGCTCTCCGGGTGGGTCAATGAGTGCAGCAGCTCGTCGATTTCACGCTTGAGGTCGTTGTCCTCGATGTTGCCGGCGCTGGCCTTCGCCTTGCGCAGCGCCACAAGGGCAGCGTCTTCGTCCTCGAGCTCCACCCAGAGGCTCGCCATGGAGTAACCGATGGAGGCGATGTAGTCATCCAGCGACTTGGCGACGGCCTTGTCCAGCGCCTTCTGGTAGAGCGCCAGCGCCTCATCGGACTCCTCGGTGAAATCCGCCAGGGTCTCCCACTGCTCCGGGTGATCCTTCTCGGTGTACTCGTTGTCGATACAGATCGCCTCGAGCTCGCCGTAGAGCGCCTCGAAACTCTCGCGATCGTCCTTGTGAGCCGCGCGCATCAGCTTCTCGGCAAGCTCATAGACGGCCTTGTGAATCTTGGTGTTGATCATTACGCGAAAACGTCTCTTGAATGAAGATAGGGCTCGCGGCGGACATCGACCGTCGCGCGACCTGTTCGATGCGCCAGTTTAAAGCCAAATGCGCCCGCTGTAAGGTTTGATTCGCATCCTTATGAGGCGGCTAGCGGGGTGACTCAGCGGATGCTCACTTGCCCCCGGCCATGTCGATGAAGGCGCCGGTCACGTAAGAGGCCTGCTCGGAGAGAAGCCAGGCGATGCCTTGGGCGATCTCCTCCGGCGTGCCACCACGCTTTAGCGGAATCTGCGGCGCCAGCCGCTCGACCCGCCCCGGCTCGCCGCCATCGGCGTGCATCTGGGTATGAATGAAGCCCGGGCGCACGCCGTTGACGCGAATACCGCGCGCGGCGAGCTCGAGCGCGAGCCCCCGGGTCATCGAATCCATCGCCCCCTTCGAGGCGGCGTAATCCACGTATTCGAAGGGCGAGCCGCTCTTGGCCGCCCCGGAGGAGACGTTCACGATCGCCCCCGGCCCTCGGGCCTGGCGAATGAACGCCTTGGCGCACAGGAAGGCGCCCGTCACGTTGACGTCCAGCACCTGGCGAAAGCGCTCGACGCTGATCTCCTCGAACCGGGCTTGGGTCGACAGGATGCCCGCATTGTTCACCAGGTGCGTGACACGCCCGAGGCGCGCCTGGGTGGTTTCGAAGAGCGCCGCCACCTCGGCCTCGCTCGAGACATCCGCCTGGGCCGTGATGACGCGCCCGCCCGCCTGCTCGATAGCGCCGGCCACGGCCTCGGCGGCCGCCTGATTCTTCAGGTAGTTGATGCATACCGCGTAGCCCTGGCCTGCCAGCAGCGTCGCCGTGGCAGCCCCGATTCCGCGCCCGGCGCCGGTCACGATCACGACCTTGTTCATGGAATTCTCCCTATGAGGATAAGCGTTGGCGTCAACGGGGCCGAGAAAACACACGGCGCGCCTCATCGACGCGGGGCCGCACGAAGCAGCCCTCGGCGTGATCGTTGATCAGCCCCATCGCCTGCATGAAGGCGAACACCGTGGTCGGCCCGACGAACTTCCAGCCGCGCTTCTTGAGGTCTTTCGAAAGCGCGATGGAGGTCGGCGAGGTGGAAACGCTTTGCGGCACGGCCACTTCGCCCCCCGGCGGCTCGAAACCCCAGAAATACGCCGCAAGCGACCCCTCGCGCTCGACCATCTCGACCGCGCGCCGGGCGTTGTTGATCACTGCCTCGATCTTGCCGCGATGACGAACGATACCGGCGTCTTCCAGCAGCCGCGCCACGTCGCGTTCATCGAAGGCCGCCACCCGGTAGAAGTCGAACCCGGCAAACGCCACGCGAAAGCGCTCACGCTTGGCCAGAATGGTGCGCCAGCTCAACCCCGCCTGGAACCCTTCCAGGCTGATCTTCTCGAATAGGCGTTGGTCATCATCGACGGGAAAGCCCCACTCACGGTCGTGATAGGGCTCGAGCTCGTCAGACGCGACCGCGCTCCAAGCGCAGCGGCGGTGTCCATCCTGGCTCATGACGGTCTTGTCCATAGGGTCGGTATCCGATCAAGCGAATCGAGCGCCCATCTTAACAGCCGATGAAACGGCCCGCGCGGTGCTGGCCCGCACTATGTCGAGTGGGTATGGGCGTCGGTGAAGGGCACTGTAGTGACGGCGACAGCCGCACGGGAGTGCCACTGCAAGCAAAGCACCGCTGCGCGCTGCCTTTCGCGGGTGCGCCCTACGGCTTACCCGCGCTACGAGTATGCGCACTCCCGTAGCGCGGCGTAACGAGCGACAGCGAGGCACCCGCGTGGCGGCGCCAGCCGTCCGGCAGTGCCACCACCAAGCAAAGTACCGCTGCGCGCGGCCTTTCGCGGGTGCGCCCTTCGGCTTATCCGCGCTACGAGTATGCGCACTCCCGTAGCGCGGCGTAACGAGCGACAGCGAGGCACCCGCGTGGCGGCGCCAGCCGCCCAACAATGTCACTAAAAGCAAAGCACCGCTGCGCGGCGCCTTTCGCGGGTGCGCCCTACGGCTTACCCGCGCTACGAGTATGCTCACTCCTGTAGCGCGGCGTAACGAGCGACAGCGAGGCACCCGCGTGGCGGCGCCAGCCGCCCAACAATGTCACTACAAGCAAAGCACCGCTGCGCGACGCCTTTCGCGGGTGCGCCCTACGGCTTACCCGCGCTACGAGTATGCTCACTCCCGTAGCGCGGCGTAACGAGCGACAGCGAGGCACCCGCGTGGCTCGCCTGCGAGCCTGGTTCCGCCCCGATGCCTTGCCTGACTACTCGGTCACTTCATACTCGCGCCGAGCATTACGCGTCAGCCTTCCCCAGTGCGAGCTGGCCGTTCGCTGCTGGTGATGATCGAACGCGGCGCGATCCACGAAGGTCTCCTGCACGCGAAAACGACACGGGTCATGTTCATCCTGCTCGACCCTGAACGTGATGCAGCCCGGCTCCTGGAGCGTCAATTGCTTGTGCAGCACCAGCGCATGGGTGAACGTTTCCAGTTCGCCTTCGGGAACGGTGATGAATCCTTATTACCTTGAATACATCAGCGCTGAGACAGAAGCGTCGTTAATTATAAAAACTCATCAAGCGCTTGCGGGCTTTAAAAAAAGGCCATTCAACACGCCATGATGATAGCTTCGAGACTTATCCTTGCAGCTCCTGCTGTTCAGTCACCTTATTGAACTCGACGGGTTCCACTCCACGCTTTCTGGACCGAACAACGACTGTATTGGCGATCTTGTCGTGCCAACCTTGTTTCTTTCCGCTGAATGCAACCCATAAAAACCCTAGGCACAGGGGAATGGCACTCGCGTAGTAGGCCACGTATCTCAAGAAAGATTTACCCAGAGAAAGCGACTCACCGGTATCGGCGTTGACTACCTTTAATTTAAAGGCCATCTTGCCAGGGGTCGCTGAACGATACACCCAGAAAAGAACGGTGGCGACTAGAGGCAATAACCAGCTGATGATGACGTCCCACCCACCAAGGAACATATCGTCGGACAAGAAGTATCTATCCCCATAGATGGAATATGAAAGCGGCATGGTGATCAAGATGAACAAGACCGTATCAATGAGCGATGCGCCCAATCGAACCCAAAAACCAGCGTACTCAAAATCTTCACTCTTCATGGTCATTTCGTTTCCTATTTGAAAGTCATCATGTTAAAGATAGCGGCTGAATAAAAAGCAAGACAGTACACTTAAAACGCCTAGCTTTACTGAGCAGCCACAACATTATAAACACAAATTAATCTTAGAAAACGACCAGAAAGACGATTATTCGACCTTCACGTGAATAATGACAACAAGGGCAATCCGCAAAATAAAAATCGCTTACTTGAGTCAATCGAGCGGTGGATACAAGAGCTGGCGTTACGATGCCCTTGCAGCGCACCATCAGGCTTGTATGATCATGTAGCCTTCCTGTCCCAGAAAAGCACCTGACGTACTATCCACAAAGACATATCAAAAGGCTTGAGAATGAAGATCGGCAACCCCCTGCTAGCTATTTTGATGCTCCTGCCCGCCGTGGCCTTGGCCCAGGACGCCCCCGCCGGCTCCCAATGGCAAACCGAAGAGCATCACGACGATGAGCTGGACCTGCACTTCGTCGTGCTCAAGACCCCGGCCATTGGCCTGGCCCAGCCCACGCTCGTGTTTCGCTGCTTCGAAGACACGACCGTTGCCTACTTCAACCTCTTCGGTCAGGAAGAGACCGGCACCTTCGAGTTCGACGCGCCTACGCTACGCCTCGACGACCAGGAAGCCGAAACGTTTGAGATGCAGGCCATCGACAACGGCCATGCCCTGGGCTTCTGGGAAGGCGCCGACGCCATTCCCTTCATCGAGGGTCTGTACGGCGCGAATAGACTGGAACTCGAGATTACCCCCGCCGAGGGCGATGCCATCGAGGCAACGTTCAATATCGAAGGGCTGAAGGAAAGGATCGAGCCAATCCGACAGGCGTGCGGCTGGTGATCTGTCAGGCAGACCTCAGGCGATAGCGGCGAGTGCCGCGTCGATCTCGCCAAGGGGATGCATGACGCCTTCGACGATGGCGATGCCCTGAGACGGATCGACCTCGACGACATGCTCCCGGCCGCCTTCCGGGTAGCGCGCCAGGGTCAGGACGATTCGCCCATCGTCCTCGCCTAGACGGCGTAGATCCCACGGGCCGTGCGACAGGTCGAGTACCCTCTTTTGCGTGGCGCGCTCCAGGATGATCGGCGCGTAGACCCAGAGCGACATGCGCATCTCATGGGCAGCCGTCTTCACCTCGTACTGGCCGCCCAGAACGTAGTGCGATGTTTCCATTCAAGCTCCCCACTGCGTTCGCCGTATCGTGATGCCGCTCGAGGTGATGTCGATGCCGTGTCAGGCAGAGGTCAGCTTCAGCCCCACCAGCCCGGCCACGATCAGTATCAGGCTCATCACCTTGAGAAGCCCCGCCGGCTCATCGAACAGCACGATGCCCAACAGCGCCGTGCCCACCGTTCCGATCCCAACCCAGATCGCGTAGGCCGTGCCCACCGGCAGGTTCTTCAGCGCCAATCCCAGTAAAAGAAAGCTCGCCGCCAGGGCGAACACCGTCCAGACGCTGGGCCAGAGTCGGGTGAAGCCCGCCGAGTATTTCAAGCCGATGGCCCAGCCGATTTCCAGGAGGCCCGCCAAGAATAGAATGATCCAGCTCATTGATATATCCAGATGAGGTTGGGGTCGTCCCCTCGTTAATAGCGAGTGGTGAGGTCGTCCTCACGTCGATATGGCTGACCAGGATAAACTTGGATTGGGCGATCAACGCCGCTCGTTTCCTGGCTCCCATGGCCCACCGAAGAATACAGCGAGGCAGGAAAAATACAACGAGACGATCAAGATCTACCGTCGCAAGCGAAAGTGACATGTCCTGAAGCCACGACTCTGCCTGACTGACGCCATACTTGTATGGGCTTAACCGTTAGTGGCTCTATCAAACGTCGCTCGCTCTACGAAGCGCCCGCAGATCACACCCCACGATAGCCTCCAAGTGTTCGGTGACTTTCTCGGCACTCCAATTCCACCAGGCGATTTCTAAAAGCTCGCTGATCGTGCTTTCATCGAAGCGATACTTGATGACCTTGGCAGGATTGCCGCCTACCATGCTATAGGCCGGTACGTCCGCGACCACCACGGACTTGCTCGCGATGATAGCGCCATGGCCCACCTTGACGCCCGGCATCAGGGTAGCCTCCAGGCCGATCCAGACATCATGACCGATCTCGGTATCGCCCTTGTAGGGAAGCTCGCTCGCTTCCGGCATTACCTTTTCCCAGCCCTGACCGAATATCTGGAAAGGATAGGTCGAAAAGCCGGAGGTCTTGTGATTCGCGCCGTTCATGATGAAGGTGACGTCCTTCGCGATGGCGCAGAACCTCCCGATGATGAGTTTGTCGCCAATGAACGGGAAGTGATAAAGCACGTTGCTTTCAAAGCGCTCCGGGCCTTGCGGGTCATCGTAGTAGGTGTAGTCACCCACGATGATGTTTTCTGACGTAATGTAGTTCTTCAGATAGCCCACTTGCGCAAAGCCCTTCATGGGCGCTTTATCGTCAGGGTTGGGACCTTTCATGTGGCCTCCGCTCGGTCGCTCATATCAGGAAAAAGTGATTAGCGTATACCAAAATGCCGGGCCTCGAACGGCGGCATTTGCGCTATACTGCCGCCCTTTCGAAGTTCGCCCCCACCCACGACGATCCGTCAGAGCGCCCTATGCCATTTGCACAACTCGGTTTATCCACGCCTCTCGTTCAAGCCCTTGCCGAGTCGGGTTACAAGGCGCCGACGCCCATCCAGACCCAGGCGATTCCCGCCATTCTCTCGGGCAAGGACGTGATCGCCACCGCGCAAACCGGCACGGGCAAAACCGCCGCTTTCGTGCTGCCGCTGCTGGAACGCTTTGGTCACGCGGAGCCCCTTCGCGCCAAGCGCATCCGCGCGCTGATTCTGGTGCCGACCCGCGAGCTCGCGATCCAGGTCGAGGCCAGCGTGGCCGAGTACGCCAAGCACCTGCCCTTGACGTCGCTTGCCGTGTACGGCGGCGTGGATACCCAGCCGCAGAAGGAGCGGCTGATCGAAGGCGTCGATATTCTGGTCGCCACACCGGGGCGGCTGCTAGACCTGGCGCATCAGCGAGCGCTGCACTTCGACGAGCTTAAAGCGCTGGTGCTGGACGAAGCGGACCGCATGGTCGATATGGGCTTCGTCGACGACATTCATAAGATCATGGTGCGCCTGCCGGAACACCGCCAGAACCTGCTGTTCTCCGCCACCATGAGCCACGAGGTGCGCGCCCTCGCCCACGGTTTTTCTGACAGCAAGAAGAGCGAGACGGCGGTGGAAATCTCCATTACGCCCAGCGTTCGCGCCGCCGCCACGATCGAGCAATGGCTGATCACGGTGGATAAGGACAACAAGTCCGCCCTCTTGAGCTACCTGATCAACGAACGGCAGTGGGATCAGGCGCTGATTTTCGTCGAGAAGAAGCACAGTGCGGCGAAGCTGGTGGCGCAGCTGGAAAAACGCGGCATCAAAGCGGATTCCATCCACGGCGGCCGAAGCCAGGCCATGCGCGAAACCGTGCTGGGTCAGTTCAAATCCGGCGAGCTCCAGTACCTGGTCGCCACCGGCGTCGCCGCCCGGGGTCTGGATATCGACGAGCTGAGCCGTGTGGTGAATTACGATCTCCCCTTCCCGCCGGAAGAGTACATCCACCGCATCGGCCGAACCGGCCGCGCGAGCGCCTCGGGCGAGGCCATCTCGCTGGTGGACATCAGCGACTTCAAGAACCTGTGCGCCATCGAAAAGCGCTTGAACAGCGTCATCGAGCGCCGGGAGATCGAAGGCTTCCCGGTGCGCAAGGAAGTCCCCGTGTCGAAATTGAATCACGTTAAGAAAGGCAAGCGTTAAGGTTTGAGTGGAAGCTCGCTGATTGAATTTGTCATCGTGCGGGCTTCTCACGGCGGCATTTTCTCGCCGTCAGGCGGATGTGAAGGCGGCCAACAGCTTGGCATTGGTGGGGTACTTTTCCAGCAGATCGCATAGCTTCTGCGCGCCATCTACCGGCTCGAGCTGCGTCAGCGCTCGGCGCAGTGTCCGCACTTTTTCGATGTCCCTGGCGTCGATCAGCAGCTCTTCCCGGCGGGTGCCGCTTTTGGCGATATCGATCGCCGGGAAAATCCGCTGGCTCGCTACCTCCCGCGACAGCACGATTTCCATATTGCCCGTGCCCTTGAATTCCTCGAAGATCATCTGATCCATTCGGCTGCCCGTGTCCACCAGCACGGTGGCCAGAATGGTCAGCGACCCGTCGTTTTCGATCTTGCGCGCCGCGCCGAACAGCTTTCGCGGTATTTCCATGGCCCGAGCATCCAGCCCGCCGGACATCGTGCGGCCACCGCCCCACTGTTCGGCGTTGTGTACGCGAGAAAGCCGCGTGAGCGAGTCGATGACGATCATCACGTCATGCCCCTCGCCCGCCTGCTGGCACGCGCTGGCCAAAAGCCGGTCGGCCAGCTTCACGTGATGAGCGTAGCTTTCGTCACTCGAGGAGGCGTGCACCTCGGCCGACACGCTGCGCTTGAAATCCGTCACCTCTTCCGGGCGCTCGTCGATCAGCAGCGCGTACAGTTTGATCGCCGGGCACGCCTCGGCCACGGCCTGGCAGATGTGTTTGAGCAGCGTCGTTTTGCCGGAGCCCGGCGGCGCGACGACGAGCCCGCGCTGACCCATGCCGATGGGGGTGATCAAATCCATGGCGCGCATGCTGCGCTGGGTGGAGCCGGCTTCCAGATGAATGCGGGGGGAAGGATGGATCGCGACGCCATTGAGAAACCGCTTTTCGGGGGTATCCAAAACTGCATCGTCTGCTTTATCGGCGGGCCTGGCATCTACCGGACGTTTGACCTTCAAGCTGAGTGTTTTGCGCGTCATGGGATTCGATGGATCGCCTTGGGTTAGCTGGGTGCATAGAGTAAAGGCTGAACTTTGAACATGGTATCGCGCATGAGCAGCACGGCCTCAACCATTCTCGGTGAACTGGGGTAAATCGTCGGTGATCTCGAACCACGGCGCCTTGTTGCCTACGAACACATGGCGGTTTGGGCGCACCCCGGGATCAACATCGAGGGTGCCCAGCGGAAGCGCGTAAACCTCCGGCTTTTCCTTAAACCGGGTATGGATGCTGGACCCACAGGTGAAGCAGAATACCTTGAACTCCCCCGGCGACGACTCGTAACGCTTGAGTAGCTCTTCGCCTTTAACGGTTCGCCAGTCCTTGGCCTGCACCTTGGCACAGGTTCGAAACGCGGCCGCATGAAGCTTGCGGCACATCGAGCAGTGGCAGTGGTAGACGTCGGTAAGGGGGCCGGTTATTTCGTATTGGATGCCGCCGCAAAGGCAGCTGCCGGATAAGGTCATTTTTAACTCGATATCTGATTTTTTAGCGATAAGCAGTGCCCTGATAAGGGAACTCGGTAGAGGTCATAGGCGGGCGCAAATATCATCGAATTGTTATAAGCAAAACCAGCTACCAACCCCACCAGCGCCCGACCCTGACTATCCCACGCCAAACCGCCCCCATAATAGAGGGAAATAATTTTGGCAGCAGAAACGCCAACGCTGCAAAGACGATAATGCAGGTCATCAGGTAGGTGCTGCTGAGAAACCCTCTCCAATGCCAGAGCTGTTTGTTGATCCCGAGCCAAATAAAGACGGCGGTCGGGATCGAGAAAAACAGGGATACGAAAAGACTGATTAGTCTTGATTCCATTGGGCTGCCTTGGTTACTTTTTCTTATTCATAACGCCGCATTCAGTGAATTTTAAGCTGCAATGTTTTGTCATGAATGTACAATCCGATACATTCCTATCTTTTCTAAAAAATCGGTTCCTATCAGATAAGGCCTGTGATATCCAGATTTGGCGCTTTCATATTGGTTTGGATCAACGAGCATTATACATTTATGAGAAGGGTATAGACCGCGTTTAAAAAGAAGGTCGGCATGTGCCTCTGCAGTACAGTCTAAAATCGTACCATCTGTAAGGGTCAGCCAAACATGGGCTTTAATGTCTCCAGCAATATTTGGCTTCTTTAGCTCACTTTCTATAGAATCTTTAGACATCTCACAATAAATATAGTCATTCCAATACCTATCACCCACCGTGATAAAGCTTTCAATGTTCAGGTAACTTTTAAGATAGAGCATTATTATTAAATGCACAGGCGTACATTGACCAGCCAAATCTTCTGAAGTTTGATAACCGTAGTGGTACAATGCATCTCCACATAGTTGAAAAACATCTTGCATAGTTGAACTTTCAATCTTTTCACCTAGGGGTATTGGAGATTTCTCAACCTTCAAACCTAGGCTGCAAGTGTAGTCAACTGCATTTATCAATCTTTGTATATAATTCAATTCTTACAACCCTTCGTTGAGAGCTATTTAGTTACCAGAACCCATAGCGCATAACTCACTGGAATTTCGGTAGTGTAGCGGGTGGAATTTCCGCGTGCGGTGATTTTTCATGGGCAGCACCATTATGTAGCAATACTCTTGGTCATTTTTTCATAATGCTCAGGATACCCTGTAACCTCAAATACAAGCCTCAGCCCCTCTCTGAAATCATCATAGTTAAATTCTTTAAAACCGAATATATTTTGCCCAAGAGAATGAGATTCTCTATTGATATAGCGGCAAAATGATTGGAACTTGTTGCCTTGAAGTTCAGGCTTCTGTACCACATTGCTTAAATCTGCCTTTTGGACAAAATTGAAAAAATACTCGATTATATTCCGCATACAGTTTGCAATAAGAGCTGGCGGTTGGTTCCTATCGTTTACAACAGTCCAATATGAGTGATAGTCATTTTGAATTTCCTCATATTTCATGGCTTTGATATTTGATCCATCGCTGTTTTTTGACAAGCGAAATAATTTTTGATTTTCTTTTCGGCGATTGTGATTAGGATCCGCAAGCTCGTAGAAAAAATATAAGCTATGTGTTAGAATAAACACTTGCTCAAAAAGAGAAGATAAAAAAAACTCTGTTTTTAGTAACTGCCCAACATTATATACATATATATGAGACAGACTAGAGACCGGATCATCAATAATAGCTATCTTTTTCTTTGATATTTCTGCTGCGCTGCGTTTACCCTTACATACTTCACAAAAATACAAGAAGCTAATAATCATTTTTTCTCCTTCACTTAGTGAGGAAAAAATCGCATCTGAATTGCTATCACGAACTATTCTATAAAGCTCATCACAATGCCTCTTAATCGAAAAGTCTGTTATACCAAGATTAACCAAACTGTTGTTTATACTTGAAACTGCTTCTTCTATATTTACCGTTGATTTTTGAAGCTCAGCTATTTCATTTCTTTTTATTTGTGCATTTTTAGATGCATTTAATTTTCTTTCTGATGCATCTAAAATTATTTTCTTCGAAGAATTTTGATCAACGAAGTAAGGCGCTATAGTTTGATCATACTCCCAACGCATTAACTCCCAAAATTCTTTTCTTAGTCTATTCATTTCACTATCAATATTATCAAGTCGATCATTATGGTTAGAAATATCATTATTAATTAAAGCTATAATTTCATTGAACTCTTGTACATATACGTCTGTTTTGACCAAAGCGACTTGAATGCTTGGTTTTTTTTCTTTCTCACTGATTGCATTAATATTACAATTTAAAGATTTCTCCAAGCTTCTATACTTCTCCGTCAATTCCGATAAATAGTTTTCTACAAAAGAATTAATTTTATAAGAATCTAACGGTAAAAGCGCATCAGCCGCATTGATATATCGCTCTAAATAATTAGAGATCATATTGACCGAATCATCATAGGTTTTGTCGAAATAACCTTTAATTTCGCTAGCTAGATGCTTAGTAATTGTCTTTTTTTGGCAAAAAGGACAGCTTGTAGGTTGGTCAATAATATTTTCTGGGATGTATTCAAGACCCTGTCGAACCCAATCAGAATTTTTAAGCTCATCTATTAGAGCTGAAACAGAGCTATCTGCACTACCTATAATTATTTTATTAAAGAGATCACTTTCTTCAATTTTTTGCTCTAAAAAAGAAAACGTGGATAGATATTCATATTTTTTTGCGGTTTCCCCGTTTATAGCTTCAACTTCATCTTTAATTTGCTGTATACTTTTAGCTGGTTCATTATCGGGCTTAGGTATATTTGAAACATAATTAAAAAGAGGTTCTTTTCTCTTCAGTCCATCTAGACAATATTCCAATACTCGGTCGCCACCAGTATATTTTCTCTTTATTTCAAATAGCTTTTCATGAGCTTTATCTTTCAACTCAGAAATTTTGGATTGCTCTTCTTCAATAACTTTTTGCTCAGCCTTTAAAGAATTTTCAATAATTGAAAGTTCAGCTTCGGCATCAATAATTTTTTCTTCAACATGTTTATTTTCTTTAGAGAGACTGAATATACCTTTAAGACTATCAGCTTCAAAAAAGTGATCTTGTATAAACCTCTGATTGTAAACCAGTATTGATTCATCACTGCCAATATCAATAGAGCAGCTTTCATAACCAGCACTAAGTGGATCGTACAAATAGTTTGATAGAGTGCTTTTTCCTGTGCCATTCAGTCCATAAATAATATTTACTTTCTTATCTGTTTCTAACGTAACAAGAGATTGGTAACTTGCAACTCCCTGTATTCTAATTTCAGATATCATATCCCATTCTCCAAAAGCACATAGCAATTATTTAATACCCAGCGGCATAATATTAATAAACAAGCTGGCGTTTTACTGAAGTTATACAGTACGCACAAAAACGTAACGTATTGATTTAAATAACGCTGACCAATTATCAAGCAGCATATCAATTATTCACGTGCGCGCTCGTTTTGTCCTTTTCAATCATACTTTATCCACGAATTTCCCTTAGGTCACGTGGTAATTTAGTGACAGCGGTCAACAATAGGTCGTAGGCCTGCGTAAAATTCAGGTGGGCAATGTTTCAGGTCTGGGAACGAGCTTGAGCCAATTTTATGACAGTAAGTGAGGGCTGCGGTTTTATCGGGGCAGCTGGCGCTGCCCTTCGCGCGCTAAAGCGTGCTCCTACCAATACTCTTAACTACTGTGGCTTATTGGGAGCATTGACACTTGCAGGCCTCGGTGGGCCTGCAAGTGCTTTCGAGCCTGGCTTACGCTTTGAGCACGTACTTCAGCGTTTCCACAACCTGCTCAGTGGTCGTACACCAAGCCTGCGCCCCAGCATCCACTTCCTTGAGCGGATGCACGATATCCTCGCCATGCAGCGTGATATACGGCTTGGCCAACGCCGAGCAGTAGCCCGCATCGAACGCCGCGTTCCACTGCTTGTACTTGTCGCCAAAGCGCACGACGACCAGATCCGCCTGCTCGATCAGCGTGCGGGTGCGGATGGCGTTGACCTTGGAGGATTGGTGGTCGCGCCAGAAGCCGTTTTCGGGCTTGCCCAGGTGGTCGCCGGCGGCGTCGCTGGCGTCGTGGTCGGTAACCGGCGCGGTGAAAACGACGTCGAGTCCTGCGGCCTCGGCGCCGCGTTGGATCTCGTCGCGCCAGTCGGTGTGGATTTCGCCGGAGAGGTAGACGTAAAAGCTCATGGAGTGCTCCTCGCTTTATAAGTGTCGTTAGGTAGAGCGTATTTTATGGAAAAAGATTCCGACTTTATAGCGGCGCTCAAAGAAGCGGCTCGCGGGCCAGCAGGTAACTATCCATGATCCAGCCGTGCTGGTCGCGAAGCGCAGCCCGGCGCTCGAGAATCTGTTGCTCGACGTCATTCAGGCGCCCGTCGATCAGGCACTGTTTCTCCATGCCAAGATACGCCCCCCACCAGATATGCACGTGCTTGTCCTTAAGCGCGCTAAACGCCCCGCCGCTGTCGAGCATCACCGCCACGGTGGCGGCATCGCTTGGCCACCCCTTCTCGCGCAGGCGGCGCCCGGTGGTGATATGCACCGCGCCGGCCAGGGCGTTGAGCGGTATGCGGTGCTCAGCGGTGAGCACCTGCAGGCTGGTAATGCCGGGGATGACGCTGACCTCGATCTCGCGCCCGCCTTCCAGCAGGCGCTTGGCGATGCGCAGGCTGCTGTCGTAAAGCGAAGGGTCGCCCCACACCAGCATGGCGGCGCGACCGCCGTTTGGCAGGTGTTCGCTTAAAAGCGACGCCCACACGGCGGCAATGGACACATGCCAGTCGTTGACCGCGCCCAGGTACGGGGCGTTTGCGTCACGCGTGGGCAGGTCGAACTCGACGACGTTCGCAGCGCTTCTGTTTTCCAGCAGCTCATCGCAAAGCAGGCGGCGCAGATCGATCAAATCACTCTTGGCCTCGCCCTTGCGCGGCAGCAGAATCACATCCGCGTTATTGAGCGCGCGCACCGCCGCCAGCGTCACGTGGTCGGGGTTACCGGTGCCGATGCCGATGAACGAGAGCGCGATCACGGCTGGTCCTCGCTGCTGGCAAAAGGCGAATCCGCCGACTGCGGGCGAAAGCGGCGGTCGTAGCCTACCGCGTACAGGCTGCTCTCCTGGAAGTCGTCGCACGCGAGCACCGGACCGACCAGAATCAGCGCGGTGCGCTGGAGCGCATCATTCATTTGTGCCTGGATGGTGGCAAGCCGCCCGCGCAGCACGCGCTCGTCCGGCCAGCTCGCCCGCCAGACGATCGCGACCGGGCAGACGCCGCCGTAAAAAGGCGTGAGCCGCGCCACCACATCACTCAGGTTGTGTACGGAAAGATGAATGGCAAGCGTCGCACCGCTTTCGGCAAAGCGCTCCAGCGTCTCGTTTTCCGGCATCTGGCTGGCCCGGCCCGAGGTGCGGGTGAGCACCACGGACTGCGCCACGCCGGGCAGCGTCAGCTCCTGCTCCAGCGCCGCCGCGGCGGCGGCAAACGCGGGCACGCCCGGGGTCACGCTATAGGGAATAGCAAGCTCCCGCAGGCGGCGAAGCTGCTCGCCCATGGCCGACCACACCGATAGATCGCCGGAATGCAGCCGGGCAACGTCCTGGTTTGCGGTGTGGGCGCGCTGAATCTCGTCAATGATCTCATCGAGTGATAGCGGCGCGGTGTTGACGATGCGCGCCCCCGCCGGGCAGTGGGCCAGAATTTCCTCGGGCACCAAGGAGCCGGCATAAAGGCACACCGGGCAGGCGGCGATCAAGTCGCGCCCTCTAAGCGTGAGTAGATCCGGGGCGCCGGGGCCGGCGCCGATGAAATGAACCGTCATGTCTCACCTTCAAGCGCCACTGCCAGCGCGGCAGTGGCCTTTCTGTCGTTGGAAATCAGCCGCGGGGCCACAAGCCGCGCGCCGTGGCCGGCGGCCAGCAGCGCGGCGGCCTCCGCCACGCTGCCCGTGCCAAAGGCCTGGTGACTGCGCGC
>NZ_JAMZBC010000027.1 GCF_024158715.1 Halomonas sp. 707D7
CACCTGCACCGCGCCGGCGGGCAGGCCGGCGGCGGCAAGACCCGCCTGCAGGCAGTCGTTGAGCGCCGCGTTGGAGGCGTGCGCCTCGGAGCCGCCGCGCAGGATGCAGGCGTTGCCGGCCTTGAGGCACAAGCTCGCCGCCTCGATGGTCACGTTGGGGCGCGACTCAAAAATGATGCCGATCACCCCCAGCGGCACGCGCATCTTGCCGACCTGGATACCGCTCGGGCGGTAGTTCATGGCGCTGATCTCGCCCACCGGGTCGGCGAGCGCGGCCACCTGGCTAAGCCCTTCGATCATGGCGTCGATGCGCGTATCGTCCAGCGCCAGTCGATCGAGCAGCGCCGCGTCGAGGCCGTTCTCCCGCCCCCTCGCCAGATCCTGCTGATTGGCGCGCAGAAGCGCCGGTCGAGCGCTCTCGAGGGCGGAAGCGATGGCCCGCAGGGCGCGATTCTTGGCGCCGGTATCGGCGGCGCGCAGCACTTTCGCTGCCTCACGGGCGCGGCGCCCTACCGCGTTCATGTATCCGGGAATATCGCCGGCGGCCAGGGCTTTCAGGGCGTTATCGTGATCGGCGCGTGCAACGCTCATGCTGTCTCCCAGAATCAGGCTCATGGATTAAGTCGAAAACAGGGGCGGCGATTCATCTCATCCAACCACCCCTGGTAGGGTATATCTCGCGCGCAAAGCCGCCGCGAGGCACCTAAAAACGTCAGCGCCCCGAAATAAAACGCACTAGACGCTATACTGAAGCCACCCGGATACGGTAGCGCTCGGCGGCGAGGCGTTCATCGGTCCGGGGCCTCTACTCAAAACAGGTCAATAGTAAGCCAGCATGGAAAGCAAATACAAAATACGCCTGCTCAGAGTCAACCTGCTGCTCGCCGCCGCCGTTCTCGTCCTCTGGAGTTTCGGGGCGCCGCCGCTGGCTACCGTGGCGCTGTGGACGGCAGCGCTATGGCTGTTCACCACCGCCGTACTGCTGGAGTTCACCCTGCGCCATTCGCGCGATCTCTCCTGGCAGGTCCTGACCAGCGCCCTGCTGCTGTTTCTGATCGCAGCGGCCCCGGAGCGCCACAGCATCCTGATCTGGGTATGGGCCGCCCTTTTCATGCTGTCGCAACATCGCATCATGACGCTGTTCAATATCGGCGGAGCGCTTTCGAGCTGGCTGCTGGTGGCCTTCAACCTGAGCGCTGCCCAGGCAGCGATGCTGCTGGTGGCGCTGGTCATCCTCACGCTGCTGGCCATCGCCCAGACGCGTCGGCTGATCGACCTCAACGGCAGCATCCGCCAGCGCCTGCGCCTGATTCCGGGGCTCAACCTGTGGGCCGGCGAGCAGCTCTTGAAGGATCTGAACCGCGAGCAGATTCGCGCCCGCCGCGAGGATATCTACGCCGAGGTGCTGATCGTCCATCAGAAGCGCCACCAGCTTTGGGCCCACGCCCAGAGACTCTGCGAGCTGACCCACGATTTCGAGAACGTCTATCGCCTCGATGGCTCGACACTGGCGGTGCTGCTGCTGTGCCGCGACGCCGCGACCGGGGCGCAGCGGCGCCTGGCACTGTGCTCGGCGCTCTCCAGCGGCGTGGTGCATCAGCACGTGCCTCTCGAGGAGCTCGACCCCGCCGGCGTGAGTCTCGAGTGCCTGAGCCGGCGCCACGACGTCTCGCAAAGGAGCGGTGCATGATCAAGAACCTGCCTCCCCGCGCGCTGATGACGCTGGCCTATGTCATCTGCCTGCTGATCACCACCTGCTACACGTTCTGGCTCTACGCCATGGGGCATTACCGCGAACTGATGGTGCCGCTGTTCGTATCGCTCCTGCTGGTGACGGCGCTGCTGCTTCACTACGGTCAGACGTTCACCCCCTACGGGCCGCGCGCGATCTTGCTGATCAGCGCCTACATCAGCGTCTCGTCGGCCCTCTACTTCGGTCTCACGAACGCCATGATCTGGCTGGGGCTGCCCATGGCAGCGGCCTTCGTGCTGCTTCCTCACGTGAGCGCCCTGGGGCTCAACCTGCTGTTCATTCCGCTGTGGTGGCTGTTGCCGATGAACGATCACGCGCTCTACCCGCTCCCCCTGGGGTATCTGGCGCTGATTTTGATGTTCGCCCTGCCCCCCTGGGAGATCGCGCGGCGTCATGCGCTGCTGCGTGCCTCCGACCCTCACGACAGCGAGTGCAACGCCTACCATATCGATACCCTCAAGGAGCGCCTGAACAGCGAGTTCCAGCGCGCCGCGCTGCTCGACAAGCGCCTGGCGGTGCTCGTGCTTCACTTGCCGCAGCTGGACATGGCCGAGGAACAATTCGGCAGCCGCGCCAAGCGAGCGCTGCTGGAGGCGCTGTGCAGCGAGGTCAATAGCCGCTGCCGCGACCATGACCTGCTCGGGCGCGCCGATGCAGCGAGTTTCTGGCTGGTACTGCCGGACACCAGCGAAAGCGGCGCGCTGCTGGTGCGCGAGCGCCTCCACCGCGCGCTGTCGCGCCGGGTGCTGATCGAGACCGGTCCGCTCGAGGCGCGAATTGGGGTATGCTTGCCGCGCCCGAGCGAGCGGTTCGACCGTTACGTTCAACGTCTGGAAAACCTGTCACGGACGCTCTACCGCGCCTGAGCCCGGCGCTTACACCTTGAAGGGAGTCATTTGTGCATCTCGCCGAGCAGTTGCTGGATCTTTCGCTTTCCCCCCTCATGCTGTTGCTGCTGATCTTTCTGATCTCGGCGCTCGAGTCGCTCGCCGTGGTAGGCCTGCTGGTGCCCGGCGTGGTCCTGGTCACCGCCGCCGCCTCGATGGCAGGACACCAGGACGTCGAGGTCGCCTGGCTTCTGATCGCCGCCTTTCTCGGGGCGGTGGTCGGCGACGGGGTGAGCTTCAAGCTCGGCTACGATCATCGCGAGCAGGTGACGAAACGCTGGCCGCTGGCCCAGCACCCGGAGTGGCTGGGCCGCGGGGCGCGGTTCTTCGAGCGCTACGGCATCTACTCGGTGTTCATCGGCCGCTTCGTCGGCCCGGTACGCCCGATCATTCCGCTGGTGGCCGGCATGATGCGCATGCCGCCGCGCACCTTCTTGCTGGCCAACATCGCCTCGGCGATCATCTGGGCGCCCGCCTACGTGCTGCCGGGCTACCTGCTGGGCCACACCTGGCAGCGCTACCTGTCGGTGCCGCCCAATATCGAAAACGCCGTGCTGGTGATCGCCGCCATCGTGGTGGTGCTGGCGGTGGGGTTCTCCTGGGGTCGCGCCCAGGTGGGCCGCCATGGGCGCCTCTACCTGATGACCGCCCGGGCCGCGCGACGCCTGCCCTTCACCCGCCGGCCGTGGCTTGCCATGAGCCACAGCGGCGAGGTGCCGCTGGCATCGCTATTGCTGTTCGTGATCGCCTTCACGAGC
Source organism: Halomonas sp. 707D7 (assembly GCF_024158715.1). Taxonomy (GTDB): domain Bacteria; phylum Pseudomonadota; class Gammaproteobacteria; order Pseudomonadales; family Halomonadaceae; genus Vreelandella. The sequence goes on from NZ_JAMZBC010000027.1 coordinate 3,399, forward strand.
TTCTGCGCCTGGACGCTCTACGTTCTCAAGCACCCCGAGGCGCTCTCGCTGGACCTGCAGGCCCAGCGGCTCTTCACCTGGCTCGAGACGCCGGCGCTGCATACCGCGAGCCTGGGTTTTGCCAAGCTCGGCGACAAGCTCGGCATCACGATACTGATACTGCCCTGGGCGGCGTGGCTGCTGGCCCGCCGACGCCTCGACGTGCTGCTGCACTGGGCGGCGGCCTTGGGCGGGATCGCTCTGCTCAACACCCTCGGCAAGGCGGCCTTCGGGCGCGCCCGGCCGGACACGCCGGAGTACCTCGTCGGCTCGCTCTCCTACCCCAGTGCCCATACCTCGGGCTTCGTGGTGGTGGTGGGACTCGCGGCGGCCTTCATCGCCGGCGAGTGCGCCCGCAAGTACCGGGTATGGATCTACTGGGTGGCGATCGCGCTGGTGGTGCCGATGGCGCTGTCGCGGCTGATGCTGGGCGTGCACTGGTTGAGCGACCTGATCGGCGGGGCGCTTTTGGGGCTCACGCTCTGTGCGCTGGTGCGCCTGAGCTGGCAGAGCCGGCGCCGGGCGCCGCTGCCCGCTTGCCCGCTGGCGCTGCTGCTCGGTGCCACGCTTGTGCTGATGGGGCTGCGCATCGCCTACCTGCCGCTGGTGTGAGCGGCGCTCAACCCAGCGCCAGCCAGAGCCCCACGCCGATCATCAGGGTACCGGCGATGCGGTTCATCAGCCTCACGTTACCGCTCTTGCCAAGGGTGCGCCGCAAGGTCTTGCCGCCGGTGGCGTAGACCAGAAGACTGGCGAACTCGATGGTCAGAATCACCGCGATCAGCCCGGCGAGCTGCTGGACGAGCCCGCGGGAGCTGTCCAGAAACGGCGGCAACAGCGCCATGAAGAACGCCCACCCCTTGGGATTGGCGATCGCGGTGACGAACCCCTGGCTTGCCAGCTGAAGCCGCCCGGCGGGCGGGCCGGCCTCGATCTCGGAGGGAATCGCCATGCGCCCCCGGGAGCGCCACATCATCACCCCGAGATAGGCAAGGTACGCCCCGCCGACCCACTTGAAGAGCGTGAAGAGCGCCGGCTGCTTGAGCATCAGGGCGGCCACACCGGCGCCGGCGGCGGCGGCGACCAGCCCGACACCCGCCAGCTCGCCGAGCATCATCCAGAGCGTGCGCTTGATGCCCTGGGTCATGCCGAGCACCATGGCCAGCGTCATGCACATGCCCGGCGTGAGCGACACGAACAGGAAGGTGGGTACAAATACGGAAAGCGTCGCCCACGACAGCATAAATCGGATTCCTCGAGAAGAGTGTCGGTCAGGGTTGGTCGGCGTGCTCGCCCCAGCGCGGTACCAGGGTGTGCTCGATGCCGAGCTGGTTGAGTATACGGGCCACGATGAAGTCGATCAGCGCCTCGATCGAGTCCGGGCGGTGGTAGAAGCCCGGCGCTGCGGGCAGGATCACCACCCCGAGCCGGCTCAGGGTCAGCATGTGCTCCAGATGAATCGGCGAGAACGGGGTCTCGCGCGGCACCATCACCAGCCGGCGGCGCTCCTTGATCGCCACGTCCGCTGCCCGCTCGATCAGATTGTTGCTCGCCCCGGTGGCGACCGCCGACAGGGTGCCGGTGGAGCATGGGCAGATCACCATGTGGGAAGGGGCGCCGGAGCCCGAGGCGACCGGCGCCATCCAGTCCTCGCGCCCGAAGCAGCGAATCTGCCCGGGCCGGGCCTTGAAGCGCGCGGTGAGCGCTTCAACCAGGCGCTCGGGCTTTGCCGGCAGCTCGACGTCGGTCTCGGTGCTGATCACCATGTGCGCGGCCTTGGAGATCATCACCCACACCTCGTGGCCGGCCTCGACGAGCACCTCGACCAGGCGCAGCCCGTACTGGGCACCGGAGGCGCCGGTCAGCGCCACGCTCACGGGTGCCTTGAAGGGAGTATCGTGCTGCATTCAGGCCTCCTTGGCGGCCAGAGCGACGAGAAGCCGCTCGTGTATCCCGCCGAACCCTCCGTTGGACATCACCACGATGCGATCCTGGGGCAGCGCCTTGGCCACCACCGCTGCCACCAGCGCGTCGAGATCGTGGTGCAGCGAGCCGTGGGCCTGCTCGTCGACCAAGGCGTCCATCGACCAGTCGAGCCCTTCGGGTTCGAACCAGAACACCGCATCCGCCGGGGCCACGCAAGCCTTCAGACGATCGCGCAGCGCGCCCAGGCGCATGGTGTTGGAGCGCGGCTCGATCACCGCCAGCAGCCGGCCCTTGGGCGTGGCCGCGCGAAGCCCCTCGAGGGTGGCGGCGATCGCGGTCGGGTGATGGGCGAAGTCGTCGATCACCTGCACGCCGCCGATCTCGCCGCGCACCTCCTGACGCCGTCTGGGGGTCTGAAAGCGCGACAGCGCCGCGCAGGCCCGCGCCAGGTCGACACCCAGATGATGCGCCGAGGCCAGCGCCGCCAGGGCGTTGCGCGCATTGTGCTCGCCGGTGAGACTCCACTCCACCACGCCATCCTCGGCGCGCTCGCCATCAAAAACCACCTGGAAGCGGCTGGCGTCCGGGCGCTCGAGCGTGAAGCGCCAGGGGCTCGACGCCTGATCGCCAAAGTACACCACCGGCGACCAGGCCCCCTGGTCGATCACCCGATCGAGCGCGGGCTGGCCATCGGCGACCAGCAGACGCCCCCGCCCCGGCACCGTGCGTACCAGGTGGTGGAACTGGCGCTCGATGGCGGCCAGATCGGGAAAGATATCGGCGTGGTCGAACTCCAGGTTGTTCAGCACGGCGATCTCGGGGCGGTAGTGGACGAACTTCGAGCGCTTGTCGAAGAACGCGGTGTCGTACTCGTCCGCCTCGACCACGAAAGGCGCGCCCAGGTCACCGAGGCGCGCCGAGACGCCGAAGTTGCGCGGCACGCCGCCGATCAGAAAGCCCGGGGCGAGCCCAGCGCTCTCCAGAAGCCAGGCCAGCAGGCTCGCCGTGGTGGTCTTGCCATGGGTGCCGGCCACCGCGATCACCCGGCGCCCGGGCAGCACGTGATCCGCCAGCCACTGGGCGCCGGAAGTGTAGCGAAGCCCCGCATCCAGCAATGCCTCCACCTCGGGGTTGCCCCGCGACAGCGCGTTGCCGACGACCACCAGGTCGATATCGGCGGTGATATTCTCGGCGCGGTAGCCGCTGACGAGCGTAATGCCCGCCTCTTCGAGCTGGGTGCTCATGGGCGGGTAGACGTTGGCGTCGGAACCGCTGACCTGGTGGCCGAGTTCGCGGGCCAGAAGCGCGAGGCTACCCATGAAGGTGCCACAGATACCGATGATATGCAGACGCATGGGTGCCACACTCCTCCCCGAGCTTGCCGGACCTTCCAAAAAGCGTAAGAAATCAGTCGCCGAGACTAGCACGGCTTGCCCTCGAGCTCATCTTCGCCGCTCAAATATTCGCCTGGATGTGACAACGCCGGCGCTTTGTTGCAGGATGCGGCCACCTTATCCATATCGACGAGCGCGCGGCCAGGGGCCGCGACGCGACGGGAGTAGACGATGCGCGTCATCATTCGCACCTTTTTCCGCGGCCTTCGCCTGGTGCTGGCTCCGATCCTGCTGGCCCAGGAGAAGCTCTCCACCCCGAAGGGCATGAGCCGCACGCCCGAGGCCCAGGCCGAGGTGGACGCTGCCTGCCAGGGGCTTGCGCTCTACCAGTTCCAGAGCTGCCCCTTCTGCATCAAGGTGCGCAAGGAGATCGCCAGACTCAACCTGGCCATCGACACCCGCGATGCCAAGAACGACCCGACCCACCGCGAGGCGCTCGCCGAGGGCGGTGGCCGGGTCAAGGTGCCCTGCCTGCGTATCGAACAAGAGGACGGCAAGGCGCTGTGGCTGTACGAATCCAGTGACATCAACCGCTACCTGAACCAGCGCTTCGGCGCCATCTGACGCTCTTTCCTCGCCCTTGCGGGTGTAGCGATCAAACGTTGGTTTCAATGCCCGACCGGCCCGGGGCGGGGCTTGGCGACGGCTCATTCGGCAGACGAATGGGCCGTGTCATTTTTTCGATTGTGCCTGGCGACACCCACTCATTATGTTAAGGGCTTGCCTGCGAGCCGGCCTTGCCTGTCTTGTCGGCACGACAACAACACCGGCAATGCCGAACAATAAACAATGACCAACGGGAACGACCATGACGCTTAAAAAGACGATCCTCGCCTCCGTGATCGGCGCCGCCTTCGCGGGTGCCACCCTGATGCCGCTGGCCGCCAGTGCCGAAACCCTGCGCATCGGTTACTCCGCGGACTTCGAGACCCTGGACCTTCACGAGCAGCTCTCCGGCGGCGTACTGCGCTTCTCGCACATGACGTTCGACCCGCTGGTGCGCTGGACCAAGGATTTCGAGTTCGAACCGCGCCTGGCCACCGAGTGGGAGCAGACCGATGACACCCACACCCGCTTCACCCTGCGTGAAGGCGTGACCTTCCACTCCGGCAACGAATTCACCGCCAAGGACGTGGTCTGGACCATCGAGCGCCTGAAGGAGAGCCCCGACTACCGGGCGATCTTCGAGCCGATCGAAAGCGTGGAAGCCGTCGACGACTACACCGTCGAGATCACCACCACCGAGCCCTACCCGCTTCTGCTGAACCTCGCCACCTACATCTTCCCGATGGACAGCGAGTTCTACACCGGCGAGACCGACGACGGCAATGCCAAAGACGAGATCGTCAAGGCAGGCAACACCTTCGCCTCGCGCAACGCCTCCGGCACCGGGCCCTTCAGGGTCACCAACCGCCGTCAGGGCGTGCGCGTCGACATGGAGCGCTTCGAGGATTACTGGGACACCGAATCGCCGGGCAACGTCAGCGAGATCGTGCTGACGCCGATCGCCGAGAACGCCTCTCGCGTGGCGGCGCTGCTCTCCGGCAGCGTGGACTTCATCGACGCGGTGCCGCCTAACGACCTGGATCGCGTACGTGACGCCCAGGGTGCGAACCTCGTCGAGGTGCCCGGCACGCGGATCATCGGCTTCCAGCTCAACGAGGAGACCGTCGAGGCGTTCCAGGACGTGCGCGTGCGCCAGGCGGTGGATCTGGCCATCAACCAGGAAGGCATCGCCGATCGCCTGATGCGCGGTTTCGCCACTCCGGCGGCGCAGTTCTCGCCTGAAGGCTACGTTGGCCACAACCCGGAGCTCACGCCCCGCTACGATCTCGAACGCGCCCAGGCACTGATGGCGGAAGCCGGCTTCGAGGACGGCTTCAGCGTCGACATGATCGCGCCGAACAACCGCTACGTGAACGATGCCCAGATCGCCCAGGCCGTGGCCAACATGCTGTCGCGCATCAACATCACCGTGAACCTGCGCACCATGCCGCTGGCCCAGTACTGGCCGGAGTATGACGAGCGCGCCTCCGACATCGCCATGATCGGCTGGCACTCGGACACCGAAGACACCGCCAACTTCTTCCAGTACCTGACGTTCTGCATCGACGAGGAGAGCGGTGCCGGCCAGTACAACTACGGCAGCTACTGCAACGAGGAGATCGACGCGCTGGTCACCGAAGCGGACAGCGAGGTCGACCTCGAGCGCCGCGCCGAGATGCTCCAGCAAGCCGAGGCGATGCTCTACGAAGATGCCGGCTTCGTCATGCTGCATTGGCAGAACCTGGCCTACGGCGCCGCCGACGGTATCGACATCGAGCCGGTGGTCAACGCCATCGACTTCCCCTACCTGGGTGACCTGGTCATCGAACGCTAAGACCGACAGCCACACCATCGCAAGGATGCGTCGCTCCCCACTATTCCGGGGAGCGACGTGCTTTATGTCGCCGACGCGACGCGCCCAGCCCCTGGTTTCTATCCAACCTATGACATAGGTGGCGTACGCCATGATTGCTTTTCTCATCAAGCGGCTAATGCACGCGGTACTGGTGATGTTCGTCATCAGCCTGCTGGCCTTCGCCATTCAAGACAACCTCGGTGACCCGGTGGCCCAGATGGTCGGCCAGTCCGTGCCCGAAAGCGAGCGTCAGGCGCTGCGCGAACGTCTCGGGCTGACCGACCCCTTTCTGGTGCAGTACGCCCGCTTTGCCAAGAACGCCGTTCAGGGCGACTTCGGCAACTCCTATTTCTACGGCGAGCCAGCGCTCGAGGTGATCGGCCGTCACCTGCCGGCGACGCTCGAGCTGGTGTTCGCCGCCACGCTGATCATCGTGCTCTTTTCGGTGCCCATCGGCGTCTACAGCGCGATCAAGCCGCGCTCATTGATCTCGCGCTTCTTCATGAGTGCTTCGATCATCGGCATCTCGATCCCGGTGTTTCTCACCGCGATCGTGCTGATCCAGATATTCTCGATCGGCATCACCGTCTCGATCTTCCCCGACTCTACCGGCTGGGGAAGCTGGCTCAACGGGCTTTTGTCCACGTCCGGCAGCATGCCCTCCTTCGGGCGCGGCTACGACCTCGTTCATGTATTCGGCAGCTGGGACACCAACCTGGCCACGCTCAGCGGCCTTCAGCATCTGGTGCTGCCGGCGGTGTCGCTCGCCTCGATCATGCTGCCGCTGTTCGTGCGCCTGATTCGCGCCGAGATGATGGAAGTGATGCAGTCCGAGTACGTCAAGTACGCCCGCGCCAAAGGCATCTCGATGCGCCGGGTCTACTTCGTCCACGCGCTCAAGAACACCATGCTGCCGGTGATCACCGTCGGCGGCGTGCAGATCGGCACCATGGTGGCCTACACCATCCTGACCGAGACCGTCTTCCAGTGGCCGGGCATGGGCCTGATGTTCCTCGATGCCATCAACCGGGCGGACATCCCGCTCATCGTCTCGTACCTGATGATCGTCGGCGTGATCTTCGTCGTCACCAATACCGTGGTGGATCTGATCTACGGTCTCGTGAACCCCACCGTGAAACTGACTGGTAAGCCCGCATGACAACGACCACGACGACGCCCAGCCGCTGGGAGCGCCTGCGCGACTCCTACGTGTGGTACAGCTTCAAGCGCGACCGCACCGCCCAGCTTTGCCTGGCGATCTTTCTCTGCCTGGTGGTGGCGGCCTTCGCCTCACCCTTGATCGCCCCCACCGACCCTTACGATCTGCGCCAGATCGACATCCTCGACTCGGAACTGCCGCCGTTCTGGATCGACGGCGCCGATGACCGCTACGCGCTCGGCACCGACGCCCAGGGGCGCGATCTGTGGTCGATCATTCTCTACGGCACCCGGGTGTCGCTTCTGATCGGCTTCGGCGCCGTGCTCCTGCAGGCGCTGATCGGCGTCACCTTCGGCCTGATGGCCGGGTATCTCGGCGGGCGGGTCGACGCGATCCTGATGCGCCTGGCGGATATCCAGCTTTCGTTCTCGACGTTGATGGTGGCCATCGTGGTCGGCGCCGTGGTCAAGGCGACCATGGGCAGCGCCTTCTACAGCCAGTACGCGGTGATCATGCTGATTCTGATCATCGGACTTGCCGAGTGGCCCCAGTACGCGCGCACCGTGCGCGCCTCGGTGCTGGCGGAAAAGGGCAAGGAGTACGTCGACGCCGCCCGGGTGATGGGCCTGCGAAGCCGGCGGATCATGTTCCGCCACGTGCTGCCCAATACGCTTTCGCCGATCTTCGTCATCTCGACGGTGCAGATCGCCAACGCCATCATCTCCGAAGCCGCGCTGTCGTTTCTGGGCCTCGGCATGCCCGAGACCCACCCGTCGCTGGGCTCGCTGATCAAGGCCGGCTTCGACTACATCCAGTCGGGCTCCTGGTGGATCACGCTGATCCCGGGTGCGGTACTGGTCGTGCTGGTGCTCTCCATCAATCTTCTGGGCGACTGGCTGCGCGACGTCATGAACCCACGACTCTACAAAGGCTGAGGACGGCATGGCACTACTCGAAGTCTCTCAACTCGACGTCCGCTTCGCCCTGCGCCAGGGCGAAGTGCGCGCCCTGCGCGACGTGAGCTTCACCCTCGACCGCGGCGAGCGCTTGGGGATCGTGGGTGAATCCGGCGCGGGCAAGTCGGTGGCGGCGTTCTCGCTTCTGAACCTGATTTCAAGGCCCGGCTTCATCGCCGGCGGACGCATCGTGTTCGACGGCCAGACGCTCAACACCCTCTCGGAGCGCAAGCTTCGCAAGGTGCGCGGCAACCGCATCTCGATGATCTTCCAGGACCCGATGATGACGCTCAACCCGGTGCTCTCCATCGGCGAGCAGATGGTCGAGTGCCTGAAGGCGCACCGGCGCATCTCGAGCAAGGCCGCCCGCGCCATCGCGCTGGACAAGCTCCGCCAGGTCCAGATCCCCTCGCCGGAGAAGCGCCTGGACCAGTACCCCCACGAGCTTTCCGGCGGCATGCGCCAACGCATCATCATCGCCATCGCGCTGCTGCTCGACCCGGACATCATCATCGCCGACGAGCCGACCACCGCGCTCGACGTCACCATCCAGGCGGAGATCATGGCGCTGCTGCTCGATCTGTGCGAGCAGCACAACGTCGGCCTGATCCTGATCACCCACGACCTCGGCGTGGTCAGCCAGGTGACCCAGCGCATGCTGGTGATGTACGCCGGGCGCGTGATCGAGCAGGGGCCGACCCGCGAGATCATCAACGACCCGCAGCACCCCTACACACAAGGGCTTCTCAATGCCCTGCCCCAGATGGCCACGCCCGGCGAGAAGCTCAACCAGATTCGCGGCAGCATGCCGTCGCTTGCGAAGCTGCCGAGCGGCTGCGCCTTCCACCCGCGCTGCGACTTCATGATTCGCCCAAGCGGCGAGCCGCGCACGGCCTGCACCGAGCAGGTGCCGGGCTTCGTCGGCACCGGCAACTGCCGCGTGGCCTGCCACATGGTGGCCGAAATGCTCGAAGACCGCCGCCTGAAGGAGGAAACCCCATGAGTGCACAGGCCGACAATCGCATTCCCGTGCGCGATGCCGACGGTGCCGAGCCGCTTCTGCAGATTCGCGGGCTGAAGAAGCGCTTCTCGCTTTCCGGGGATTTCCTCGACCAGCTGCGCTTCAAGAAGGGCCGACTCGTGCGCCACCAGGAGCACGTTCACGCCATCAACGGCGTGAACCTCGACATCGCCCGCGGCGAGGCGCTGTGCGTGGTGGGCGAGTCCGGCTGCGGCAAGTCCACGGTGGCGCGCACCGTGATGGGGCTTCTGAGCCCGAGCGAAGGCGAGATCCACTACGACGGTGCGCGCATCGATCATCTGAGCTCGCGCAAGCTTCTGCCCTACCGCAAGCGCATGCAGATGATCTTCCAGAACCCCTACGCGTCGCTCAACCCGCGCATGACCATCCAGCAGACCCTGGAAGAACCGCTGCGCCTCCACCACCCCGAGTGGAGCCGCGCCCAGGTGACCGACAAGGTCACGACGGTGATGCAGTCGGTGGGGATCGACCCGGACTGGGGCAAGCGCTTCGGCCACGAGTTCTCCGGCGGCCAGCGCCAGCGTATCGCCATCGCCCGAGCCCTTGCGGTGGATCCGGAGTTCATCGTCGCCGACGAGCCGATCTCGGCGCTCGACGTCTCGATCCAGGCACAGGTGCTCAACCTTTTGATGGACGCCCAGCGCGAACGCCATCTAACCTATCTGTTCATCACCCACGATCTGGCGGTGGTCGAGCACTTCGGCACCCGGGTGGCGGTGATGTATCTGGGCACGGTGTGCGAGGTGGCGACCACCGCGACACTCTTCGACAAGCCCCGCCATCCCTACACCCAGGCGCTGCTGTCGGCGATCCCCAGGCTCAAGGACGACCGGCCCCAGCACATTCGCCTGTCCGGCGAGGTGCCCACACCGGTGAATCTGCCCAGCGGCTGCGTCTTCCACGGCCGCTGCCCGCACGCCAACGCGCGCTGCAAGCAGGAGATCCCGGCGCTGGTTACCCAGACGGACGGCACACGCGTCGCCTGCCACGGTGTCGAGGAGGGCCGGCTATGAGCCGGCCCTTCACCGGCGGCAACGCCGCATCATCAAGAGGAACGGCATGGAACTTCGCTGGCTAGAAGACTTCATCGCCCTGGCCAGAACGCGGCACTTCTCTCGCGCCGCCGACGAGCAGCACGTCACACAGCCGACGTTCTCGCGGCGCATCAAGCTCCTGGAAGAAGAGATGGGCGTGACGCTGATCAACCGCCAGACCCTGCCGCTGTCGCTGACGCCGGCGGGCGAGGAGTTTCTGACCCTGTGCGAGCAGATCACCGACCGGGTGCGCCTGACGCGTGACCGGGTACGCGAGATCAATGCCGGTCAGCAGCGGCGCATCATGGTCGCCGCACCGCAAAGCCTGTTGCCGCACTTTCTGCCGGAATGGCTGTCGGGCATCGGCTGGCAGGAGCGTATCCAGCCCTATCTTCGCGCCACCGGCTGGGTGGCGAGCGACTACTTCCAGGCGCTGTCGCGCGCCGAGTGCGACCTGGCGATCTGCTACTGGCCCGTGGGGCGGTGCGACCTGGATATCGATACCCGCGCCTGCGTGCACCGGGTCATCGGCTTCGAACGGCTGATTCCGGTCACTGCGCCCACCGACCAGGGCGAGCCCACCACCCAGCTTCCCGGTACCTATCAGCAGCCGGTCCGCTGGCTCGCCTATCCCAAACGGGGGCTACTGGGCTCGGCGGTGAAGGCGCACCTGGCGAGACTGTCGCAAAGCTCCTACCTTAGCCCCCAGAGCGAGAACCTCTACGCTGCGGGCATCAAGGAGCTGGTGCTGCTGGGCTACGGCATGAGCTGGCTGCCCGAGCGCAACGTCGCAAGCGAACTCGCCAGCGGCGCACTGGTGCGTGCCGGCGACAGACGCTGGGACGTGCCGATGGAGCTGCGCCTGTATCGCCACCAGAGCCAGCACCACGCCGAACTCGAGAAGCTCTGGAGCGAGCTTCCATCGCTTCGCCTATAAAGGATCGACATGTCCAACCCATTGTTTGACCTTCAGCACGACCACCTGCAGCACCTGCAGAACGCCTATGCCGAGACGCTGACCCGTGAAGGCTTCGACAGCCTGGCGATCTACAGCGGCCACGCCGATGCCTTCTTCGCCGACGATCACGCCCCGGCCTTCCAGAGCTACGGCCACTTCATGCACTGGGTCGGCATGGCGGACATCCAGCGCAGCTGGGTGATCATCACGCCCGGCCAAAAGCCCGCCCTGCTGCTGCATGCGCCGAACGATTTCTGGCATCTCACCACCGTGCTGCCCGACGAGCCCTGGGTGGAGGCCTTCGACATCACGCTCTGCCCCGAGCCGCCCTTGCCGCAGATGACCGGCCGCGCGGCGGCGATCGGCGACATCGAGCGACTCAGTGACGAGCAGCGCCAGGCGCTCGGCGCCGAGGCGATGCCCGAAGGGCTAATCAAGGCGCTCGACGAGCTGCGCATGACCAAGACCGACTACGAAGTGGCCTGCCTGCGCGAAGCCAACCGGCTGGCCATGGCGGGCCACCACGCCGCGAAAGCGGCGTTCATCGGCGCCAGCGCCGAGCTCGACATCCAGCTCGCCTACCTAGGGGCCAGCCGCCAGCGCGAGTCGAAGGTGCCCTACCAGAACATCATCGGATTGAACGGCCACGCCGGCGTGCTGCACTACCAGCACTACGACGTGAGCTCGCCGCCCCTGCGCCATAGCCTGCTGGTCGACGCCGGCCACCGCTTTCGCGGCTACTGCGCGGACATCACCCGCACCCACGTGGGGCCGGACGCGCCGGAAACCTTCGCTGCGCTGGTGGTGGCCATGCATGGCCTGAAAGACGAGCTGGTTCGCGCCATCGCCCCGGGAGTCGACTATCTTGCGCTGCACGACACCATGCATCGCCGGCTGGCGGACATCCTGGTGAGCTTCGAGCTCTATCTCGACAGCGCCGAAAGCGCCGTCGAGCAGGGTGTGACCCGCGCCTTCTGCCCGCACGGGCTCGGCCACTCGCTGGGCCTGCAGGTGCACGACGTGGCCGGGCTCAGAACGCCCGAAGGCGAGCCCAACCCTGCGCCCGCCCAACACCCGGCGCTGCGGCTGACGCGCACGCTCGCCCCGGGCATGGTGGTCACCATCGAGCCGGGGCTCTACTTCATTCCCATGCTGCTGGCCCCGCTCAAGGAGCGCGGCGTGGCGATCGACTGGCCACGGGTGGATGCGCTGATCAACTGCGGCGGTATCCGCATCGAGGACAACGTGCTGGTGACCGAGACGGGCTTCGAGAACCTGACCCCCTGACGCTCAGCCATGGCCTGTCACGTCTAGATACCGAACAGCCGCCGGGTGTTGTCGCGAAGAGTTGTGGCGATCTCCTCCGGCGGCTCCCGGCGAATCTCGCACAGGCTCTGCCAGATCAACGCGATGCGCTCGGGGCGATTGGGCTCGCCCTGAAAGCCCTGTACCGGCATGTCCGGCGAGTCCGTCTCGAGCAGTAGCGACGACAGGGGCAGATTCGCCAGGGTGTTGCGCGTCTTGGTGGCGCGCTCGTAGGTCATGGTGCCGCCCACGCCGATGAAATAGCCCGCCTCGATGAAAGCGCGCGCCTGCTGCAGGCTACCGGCAAAACCGTGGACCACGCCGCGTCGCGGCACGTCGATGCGCCTCAAGTGCATGGCGAGCTTGTCGTGGGTGCGCCGGGAGTGCAGGATGACCGGCAGATCGAAGCGCCGCGCCAAGGAAAGCTGCGCCTTCAGCAAGGCCTCCTGGCGTTCGAACTGCGGATTATCGATGTACAGATCCAGCCCGATCTCGCCGATCGCCACGAGCTTGTCGGGGCGCTTGGCAAGCCACGCCTCGAGCTCATCGAGGTGTTCGTCGCGATAGTCACCGATCGCCATGGGATGAATGCCGAGCGCTGCATGGATCTCGGGATAGCGTTCGGACAATGCCACCACGCCGGCAAAACGCGCGGCCGTGACGCCCACCGCGATGATCTTTTCCACCCCGGCCTGACGGGCGAGCGCCAGGCTGCGGGATTCGTCGCCGTGAAACGGCGGGAAATCGAAGTGACAGTGGGTATCGACGAAGGTCGGCGCCATGGGCTTCTCCTCGATTGTGTACGCGACGGGCACGGCGGAAAATGGGCCATCACTGTACACGAAAACGCCCGGCATTCGCCGGGCGTTTCAGGATGATCGAAGGACTCGATCGTTACATGCTAGAAGCGGAAGGTCACGCCACCACCGACGGTGACGGGCTCCATGTCCACCTTGCCGACGGTCTCGCCGCCCACGCGAATGTCGGAGTCGACATCGGCGTAGCTCACGTAGCTGTTGAGCGAGACGTTTTCGGTGACCGCCAGGTCGACACCGGCCTGGCCGATGGCGCCGTAGCTGCGACGCACGTCGACGTTGCTCGGCTCGCCGGAGAAGCGGGTGTAGTTCAAGCCGGCACCGACGTAGGGCTGAACGCGGGAATCCATGCCGCCCAGCGGGTAGTAGTTGACCAGCAGGTTGACCGGCAGGCGATCGACGCTGCCGATGTCACCGGCGGAAGCGGTATTGATCCGATGATCGAACTTCTCGGAGCTGTTCAGCTCGATGCCCACCTTGTCGGTGAACAGGTAACCGGCACCGAAAGTGAAGCCGCTTTCGTTCTGCACGTTGAGAGAGTCACCGGCGACATTGCCATTGCCGGAGCCGGTATCGGTCTTGGAGTAGCCACCGCGAACGAAGGTATCGCCCGCCTGGAAAGCCAGGGCCGCTTGGCTGGCCATCAAGACGCTTGCGGAAATCACGGCGGCAGACAGGAATTTCACTTTTTTCATGGGGGTCATCCTATTCGATTTGCCAGGGATTGATGCCGGTGCATCCGACGTTCTTGTACAATATATACCAATCGAACACTGTTTCCAAATTTTCGATGGAACTTCTTTATAATATTTGCGTCTGGTCGACTCTTTTTTATGCACAAAAAAAAGGTCCCCCGAAGGGGACCCAGGTGGAGCACGCCAGCTCACTCGGTGTGTCGCCGAACCTTCCGGCGACCTGGCAGCGAAGGAAGAGTCACTCAAGATCCACTCTATTCGTCTGCCGCTTGCCCAGTATATTGCGATCAACGTGCCATGTTTCAAAAAAAACAATTAAAACAATTAGATATGAAATAAAAATGAAATCGACCCTATCGCCAGGAAAGCTTTCACTCTCCTCGTGCACCAGCGCCGCGCAGAAAAATGCCGTGGTGCATCATCAGGTTGCACTCACCTTCTGACGTCTTCGGCGTGAATCGCTGGCCGCGCTCGTCGCGCCCTGCTTTCGCCTTGCCAGCGGCCGGCGTGGCTACGCATACTAGCCATCACATCACGAGACAGAGGGAGCTTCATGGCGTTCGACTCCACCCCATCCTACATCGCGACCGAGGCCCTCAAGCAGGCGGTGAATGCCGCCGTGACGCTCGAGCGCCCGCTACTCATCAAGGGCGAGCCGGGCACCGGCAAGACGCTGCTGGCCGAGGAGCTGGCGCGCTCGCTCGACACCGAACTGATCACCTGGCACGTCAAGTCCAGTACCAAGGCCGCCCAGGGGCTCTACGAGTACGATGCGGTGAGTCGCCTGCGCGACTCCCAGCTCGGCGTCGAGGGCGTCGAGAACGTCGCCAACTACATTCGCCCCGGCAAGCTCTGGCAGGCATTTCGTGCCGACAAGCGCGTGGTGCTCTTGATCGACGAGATCGACAAGGCGGACATCGAGTTCCCCAACGACCTGCTCCAGGAGCTGGATCGCATGGAGTTCCACGTCTACGAGACCGGCGAGACCGTGCGCGCCGAGCAGCGCCCGATCATCGTCATCACCTCCAACAACGAGAAGGAGCTGCCGGACGCCTTTCTGCGCCGCTGTTTCTTCCACTACATCGACTTTCCCGACCGCGAGACGCTCAAGGCCATCGTCGACGTGCATTTCCCCGGCATCGCCCCCAGGCTGGTCGGTGAAGCGCTCAACGTCTTCTTCGAGCTGCGCGAGGCGCCGGGGCTCAAGAAGAAGCCCTCGACCTCGGAACTCGTCGACTGGCTGAAGCTCTTGATGAGCGACGAGCTCTCGCGCGATGCGCTCTACCACCGCGATCCGGCCAAGGCGCTGCCGCCCCTGGCCGGTGCGCTGGTCAAGAACGAGCAGGACACCCACCTGCTCGAGCGCCTCGCCTTCATGATGCGCCGCGCAGGCCGCTGAGCCATGTTCATCGGTCTGTTCGAGACGCTCAGACGCGCCGGCGTCCCGGTCTCGCTGCGCGAGCTTCTGGATCTGCACGCGCTGGTCGAGCGCGGCGTGGTGTTCGCCGACATGGAGAGCTTCTACCACCTCGCGCGCACGGTGATGGTCAAGGACGAGCGCTACTTCGACCGCTTCGACCGCGCCTTCGCCGCCTGGTCCGAGGGGCTCGAGAGCCTTGAGGGTGCCATCGAGGCGCTGATTCCCGACGATTGGCTGCGCCGCGAGTTCGTGAACCAGTTAAGCGAAGAGGAGAAGGCCAAAATCGATTCGCTGGGCGGACTGGAGGCGCTGATCGAGACCTTCAAGCAGCGCCTCGCGGAGCAGAAGGAACGCCACGCCGGCGGCAGCAAGTGGATCGGCACCGGCGGCACCAGCCCCTTCGGCGCCTACGGCTACAACCCCGAGGGCATGCGTATCGGCCAGGAGGGCTCGCGCCATCGCCGCGCCGTGAAGGTGTGGGACGAGCGGCGCTTTCGCGACTACGACGACAGCCTTGAGCTTGGCACGCGCAACCTGAAGATGGCGCTGCGCCGGCTTCGTAAGTTCGCCCGCCAGGGCGCGCGCTCGGAGTTCGACGTCGACGCCACCATTCGCGAGACCGCCCGTGATGCGGGGCTATTGAACGTGCAGATGCGCCCGGAGCGCCACAACGCCGTCAAGGTGCTGCTGTTTCTCGACGTGGGCGGCTCGATGGACGATCACGTGCGTCTGTGCGAGGAGCTCTTCTCGGCGGCGCGCTCGGAGTTCAAGCACCTGGACTACGTCTACTTCCACAACTGCCTGTACGAGAGCGTCTGGAAGAGCAACCGCCGCCGCCAGAGCGACCGCCTGCCCACCGAGGAGCTGCTGCGCACCTACGGGCCGGACTACCAGGTGATCGTCGTGGGTGATGCGGCGATGTCACCTTACGAGATCACCCACCCCGGCGGTAGCGTCGAGCACGTAAACGAGGAGTCCGGCGGGGTGTGGCTCGAGCGACTGACCCGGCGCTTTCCCAAGCTCGTGTGGCTGAACCCGACGCCCGCGAACACCTGGCACTACACCTACTCTACCGGGCTCGTTCGCGAGATCGTCGGCGAGCGCATGTACCCGCTGAGCGTCGAAGGGCTCGAGCGCGCCATGCGCGAACTCGCCCGATGAGTCAGAGCGTTTCGGGAAGCGTGTTCAGGCCATCGAGAAACGCCTGCTTGGCGCTTTCGAACGCCTTGGGGTCGTGCTTGAAGCGGCGCAGAATGCGTGCAGGGTCGAAAGAGAGCGTCGGGGTGAGCGCTTCGGGGTGCCGGGCGTTTACGCCGATGCGCTGCCCCTCTTCGCCGTCGAACCAGCACTGGATGCCGCACTCCTGGTAGAAGGCTTCTTCGCTGGGCGTTGCCGCCGTGACGCGCAGCGGCACGTTCAGCACGAGCTCGCGCACCAGGCGCGCCCTGGCACCCTCAGCCAGCTCGCAGGTCAGGCGCAGCGTCATGCCCTCGCCCTTCTCGTCGAGCACGAGAAGGGCCAGCGCCAGCGGCTCACCCTGGACGCCGACGCCGGCCACCAGGCGTGCGCTCTCGTTAGCGAACAGCACGTTCAGGGTACCGGTGAACTCCACCAGCGGGGTGAGCCCGGCCTGCTGGCCATACACCTCGGCACACAGCCTGGCCAGGCACGCACGGCGCGCATCGGCCTGCTTGATTTGAACAACCTTCATCGCGTTCTCTCGTGACTTTTGAATCCGCCCGGCCGGGCGGTCGTTAAAGCTCGCCAGCCTAGAGCATTAGACCGCCAGGCGCCAGCGCCCGGCGTAAGGCCCCTCTCTACGCCTCAAGAACGCAAAAAGCCAACTCAATGGCTTTTTGCGTTCGTCATGGCTGGTGGCGATCATCGAGGCAGGATGCGCTCTACGAGACAAGTAAGAGCGCTAGAGCCCTGCCAGCATGCCTGCGGGATAGGTCAAGGTCAGCAAGTTCGCCATACCGACTAGAAACAGAGTGACACCGGCGGCTAGGCCCACCGCTGCCACGGGCTGAATACGCGCGACCAACAGCAGAAAGCAAAGGCAGAACAACGCCGCGGTCACCAGAAAGCCAAAGATCATCACGCAGCCGACCAAAGCGAAGAAACCGACGATCCACAATAGTTGCTGGTGAGAAGGTTGCAACTGCCAAGCCTTGGGCTTGATAGCGGTCCTTACGATTTCGCACACGCAGGCGGCTACGATGATAGCGATCGCAAGCCGGGGCATGATGCCGCCAAGCAGGGAAAGATCGTCAAACGCCCACCACATGTACCCGGCACCGATCAGAAGACTTGCCAGTAGCAGCATGTCGATCATCCCGAGTGCCAGCGGCGCCGTTTCCTCTGGTGTCAGCGAGGATACGGCAGTGCGACGTTTTCTCAGGTAGACGCGCAGCGGCGGAATAACCAGGGATGCTGCAATGAGAGCACCAATGATCAATACGCCAGGCCTCCAGAACGCGTCCGTACCTTGAAACTGGGCGGCTTGATAGAAATAGGCTTCCGCCCCCGGTGCAAGCACGAAGCCGATCAGAAAGGCAGGGCGTGACCAGTTCGCCTGCTTGAACAGCACCCCGAGGGCACCGATGATACCCAAGGCGAACAGATCTCCCAGCGATCGGGTCGCCTGATAGGCCGCGAACAGAATCAGGGTGATGATCAACGGCGCCAGAATCACGAAGGGCACGCGAGTCAGGCTCGCCACGGGTCGAGCAAGTCCGAGACACAGCGCGGCACCCAGAATGTTGGCAAGTGCCAGGGACCAGATGATGGTGTAGGTCAGATCGAGATTCGTCTCGAGCATGCTGACTCCCGGCTGAAGCCCAAGCAGCAAAAGGCCGCCGAGAAACACCGCCGCTGTTCCCGAGCCCGGAATACCGAACAGCAACGTGGGTACCATCGCCCCACAGGCACAAGCGTTATTGGCGGACTCCGGGGCGATCACGCCCCGAATGTCCCCCTTGCCGAACCGAGACTTGTCCTTGGCGCTTTGTACCGCGTGGCCGTAGGTCAGCCAGTCCACCACGGATCCCGCCAGACCTGGAATTGTCCCCATCAGGCTACCGATACCCGCACAGCGCGCGACCAGCCGCGGACGTCTGGCTACATCTGTCATGCCCTCCTTCCAACCCTTGCCCAGTTGACAGGGCTGCTCGGCGATCGCGCCGCGTTTGACGAGTAGATCGATGATTTCGGGAAGCGCGAAGATGCCCAGGCCCACTACCACCAGCGGCAGTCCATCGTAGAGGTAATCGATTTCAAAGGGCAGCCTGAACTCGCCGGTGGCCGGTGCCATGCCAATGGTGCCGACCAACAACCCGACTCCACAGGCGGCCACGCCTTTGAAAACGTCCTTGCCGGACAGGACCGCCACCATGGAAAGCCCCAACAGGGTCAGCATGAAAAGCTCAGAGGAGGAGAAGGAAAGCACCACGGGACGCGCAATTAGAATGAAGGCGGTCAGCACCATCGCTCCGATGAGCCCGCCGATCATGGAGGAAAGGAAGGCACTGGAGAGCGCCCGGGCCGCCTGACCTTTCTTGGCCAGAGCAAAGCCATCCACCACGGTGGCCTGTGAGGCGCTCGAACCGGGAATACCCAACAAGACCGAGGCGAAAGTGTCACCGGTGGGAATCACTGCGACCAGGCCCATCAACATGCCCAAGGCAATGGACGGCTCCATGCCGTAGAGAAAAGGCAGTAGAAGCGACATGCCGGCGATGCCGCCAAGTCCTGGAATGATGCCAACGATGAGCCCGATGAGCACACCGATGACCATGTACAGCATATGAGGCACCGTGAACAGCTGCCCCAAGCTTGAAAAGAGAACGTCTACCATTGTCGTGGCTCTCGAATTATCAAGTGGTGAACGGTCGCAAGACACCGAAGCGGTGCCTTGCGGGTATCGACCGACGTTTTAAAGGCGAGCACCGTGCTGCTCTTGCAGCCAGGTCACCAACCACTCCCGGGTCGACTCCTCGAGAGACATGGCATCTTGAAGATGCTGTTCGACCACCTCGCCCACCACCGGTGTGTAGGGCCCTAGCTGAGCCATGGACGCCTCCTTGAATGCTTCGGTTTCCACGAATCGATGCGCCGCATCGCGATACTCGCGAATCAGTGCTTCGGGCGCCTCCTTGGGCAACAGAATCAGTTTCTGCAGGGTGAAGCCGGAGGCGAAGAACTTGCGATACGCCTCAGCGGCAGGCCCACTGGGCGCTTCGCCATGGCGCGCCTCGTACACTTCATTGAAAGTTGGAAGCTCGGGAAAGGCGGGATCACGCTGGATGTCACCGTTATCGTCGAGCACGCCAAGCGAGAACAGCGGCACGGCCTTGCCACTGTCGACCAAGGGCTGGACACTACTGAAATAAGCGGACGTGGTCTGAAAGTCGATGTCCGCTTCACCGCGCTCGAACGCCAGCCGTCCCTCTCCCCGACTGCGCATGCCGGACACGGCCTGTACGTCGGCGCCCAAGAGATCCAGTGCCAGCAGTACCGGAAGTTCGAGTCCGGTATGGCTTTGAACGGCAAACTTTACGCGCTGGTCCTCGAGCACATCGAAAATCGCCTCGGCATCGTCACCCAGTGAAGGCTGGGCGTAGACCACCCCTCCAGTGGGGGTGGCGAGGATCGGCGTCCAGTCGTCGTAGTCGTAGCGTACCCGGCGATCCTGGAGCATGGCCGGGTACTGGGTAGAGGCGGAAGTACCGATCCACTGGCTGCCGTCTGCGGCAGCACGCATGGCAAACAGGTTGCTTCCATTGATCGAGCCACCGCCGGGTACGTTGTCGATCACAAGCGTCGGATTGCCCGGGATGTTATCGCTCATCCAGGTGGTGAAAAAACGGGCCCATACGTCGGTGCCGCCTCCCACGCCGAAGGGAATGGTCCAGTGAATGGTCTCGGGAACGTTCGCCTCGCTGGCCTGGGCGTTCGCGCCGAGAACGCCTAGCGTCGAGCAGACCACGACGAGCAGTGCCTTGCTCCAGGTAGTGCTCAGCATGGAGAACCGCGGGCCGTGAGGGTATCGAGAGTCGAGGGTGATCATGGCGTTACTCCTGTTTTCATTATTGTCGATGGGGGTTTTATCGAAGGGTCTAGTCGCTGGTTTCGAGAACGGGCTGGTCCTGCCTGTTCGCAGGAGTAGCGTAGAAGATCTGCCCGCTCATGATCTTGCGAGCCGTTCGAACCACCGAGATACGCGCCAGATCGAAGGCGTTCTGCTCTCGATATTGCGCTGTCAGCTCGATGGACCCGGAAGGATGTTTCAAGGTGATATTGGATAACAGCGTAGAAGCGGTAAATTTATCCGACGCGGTGGCCATCTGATGGGCCACGGACTCGGGGACGTTGATCGCCGCCGCCACCGCCATCGCCCCGGTCACGGCGATGGACTTGTGGCACCGGTGGGGCACGAAATAGCGCACGTCAAGGGTATGCGCGGCCTCCTGAGCGTCGGACACCAGCACGATCTTTGGCAGCACGCTCTCACTTACGTCCCCGAGCCCCATGCGCTGGCCCGCTTCGAGGCGCAAGCTTTCCAGGCGTTCGAGCAAGGCGGTGTTCGCGTCGAGCTCCGCCGGCGTTTCATGCCCGCTCAAGCCTACTGACGACGCCCGAAGCAGCATGACCGGGGTGGCCGCGTCGATACAGCTCACTTCGATATCGGCGATGGTTTCCCGGGCGTGCCCTGTGGGCAGAAGCTGTCCTGTCTTGCTGCCCATGATGTCGAGGAAACTGAGCTGGATACCCGCGGCACTTCCGGGAACGCCGCTGATGGTGACGTTACCTTCGTACTCGACCTGTTTGGACGGTGTCGGGACCTGGCACTCGATGAGGCGCTGGGTATTGAGGTTGTGTACCCTCACCACAGTCATCCCGTCGCAAGGTTCGACCAATCCGGACTCGATGGCGTAAGGACCCACGGCGGAAAGCATGTTGCCGCAGTTGGGGTTGAAATCGACGCGCTTGTTGACCACATCGACTTGGGCAAAGAGATAGTCCACATCCGCCTCGGGATGGGTCGAGCGCTCGACGATAGCCACTTTGCTCGTGAGCGGATCGCCCCCGCCGATGCCGTCGATCTGCAGGGCATGCCCTGAACCCATTAGGCTGAGCAGTATCTCGGCTCGCTGCTCGGGCTCATCAGGCAAATCCTTCATTCGAATGAAAGGGCCTCGCGACGTGCCGCCCCGCATGATGACGCATGGAATACTGTTCATGGCGCTCCGCCGTGGATTCTAAATGGTCGTGAAACGGAGCATGTCAGCCAGTTTTTAATGTCTCAAATGCAAATATGAGTTGCTATAAATCCACTTTTTGCATTAATGTGTTTTGCTTATCAAACTTCCTCTTTTACGCAACAATCCCATGCTCCATAGACTCGAATTTCTCGATCTGCAGGCGTTCATTCTCGTGGCCGAGCTGGGCACCTTCCACGAGGCAGCTCAACGTCTTCATCTGTCCCAGCCCGCTTTGACTCGACGTATTCAGAAACTTGAAGAAACCCTTGAAGTTGAACTACTTGAGAGAACTACCCGGCGGACACGATTGACACCAATCGGCGTCGACTTTCTACCTCGAGCCAGAAGGATGCTCGAAGAATACGAGTCCTCTATCCTCGGCATCCGGGAGTTAGTTACCCACCAGAAGGGTACCGTGACAATCGCCTGCCTGCCCACAGCGGCCTTCTACTTTTTGCCTAGTGTCATTCGCGTCTTCAGCGAGGCTTGGCCCGGCATTCGCATTCGAATTCTGGATGTTAGTGCTAACGAAGGGCTCGAGAGAGTCATCAACGGCGAGGCAGATTTCGGCATCAACATGATAAGTGCCCAAAGCTCCGAGGTCAGGTTTACGCCGCTACTGCGCGACCCTTTCGTACTGGCCCTGCGTTCTGATCATCCGCTCGCCAGCAAGAAGCGCATCGAATGGAGTGATCTCGAGGATGTACGGCTGATCACGGTCAGCCGCGACAGTGGTAATCGAACAATATTGGACAATGCTCTCTCCTCCGAGGGAATCCACCTCAACAGCTTCTACGAGGTCCAGCACCTCTCCACATCGCTGGGGCTGGTCGAATCAGGACTGGGGGTGGCGATTTTGCCGCGCATGACCATGCCCGGTAACGATCACGACACGCTCTGTTTTCGAAAACTTCCCGAACCGCACATCCAACGCTCCATCGGCTTGGTACGCAGTAATTCCCACAGTCTTTCAAGTACCGCTCAACTATTCATCGATCTGCTTCTGGAGCATTGGGGTAGCGATTCTCAGTAACTCAATGCAATCAGGCCAGTAGAGCATGTGTATTTCAGAATGAACTTGCGAGCGTCAAGCAAGCCCTTGAACAGCATCGCCCTACTGTCCGGTGATTTAATATTACAAAGCTGTTTGCCGCATATCGGGCGCACGCTCATGCGCAAAAAGCACGCCCTGAGCACTGAAATACATCAGCAGCAGGGGCAACCACATGTCTTGGTTATTCCTTGATTAACCAAACGCGACTTGATTCTTGCAGGTGCTTTCTGTAACGCCTAGGGTGAAAAGTTCTCACCGGCCGACAAGGAGTGCCCATGCCCCAGTTCATCAACGACCCGACGCTGCCCAAGCCGGATTTCCCCGGCAGCCACATGGTGGTCGACGACCACTACGTGTTCATCTCCGGGCTGACCGTCTCCGATATCGCCGACGACATGTCCCCCTCACTGGATACCGGCGAGCAGACCCGCCGCGTGATGCGCGAGCTCGAGCGGATGCTTCGCCAGGAGGAACTCGCCTGGCGCGACGTGGTGCGTGTCGATATTCATCTGTGTGATCTTGGCGATATCCACACGCTCGACGGCGTCTACGCCGAGTTCTTCGAGCCGGGCCGCTACCCCGCGCGTACCTGCACCGAATCGCCCAAGCTGAGCGGCGCCAGTCGCGTGGAGATCACGCTGATGGCAAGCCGAGCAGGCCAGGCGAGGACGCCGCCAGGCACGCCGCGCAGCGACGAGGATACCGGCCCGGAGTAGCCTCCCTTCGCACGTCAGGAGGCGCTAGCCAGCAAGGCGATGATCCGCTCGATATCCAGATGCGCTTCGAGGGTATCCGCCAGGCGCTCGAGTTCACGCTCGCGATGGGCG
Source organism: Halomonas sp. 707D7 (assembly GCF_024158715.1). Taxonomy (GTDB): domain Bacteria; phylum Pseudomonadota; class Gammaproteobacteria; order Pseudomonadales; family Halomonadaceae; genus Vreelandella. The sequence goes on from NZ_JAMZBC010000027.1 coordinate 26,687, forward strand.
ACATAGTCCATGGGCTCGGGCGCCGCCAGCCCCAGGCGCGCCAGCAACGACGCGCAAGCCTCGGGATGATCGAACAGGCCGTGCAGGTAGGTGCCCAACACCTGGCCGTCACTGCTCACTGCGCCATCGAAGCGATCGCCCAGATCGAACAGCGGCCTTTCGAGCGCTGCGCCTTCGCTCACCCCGTTGTGAATCTCGTAGCCCGTGACCCGCGCGCCCTCCCCCGCAAGCGTCCCGGTCACGTTGCACAGCTGCTTGCCGGGCATCATGCGCGTGGTCAGGGGCAAGAGCCCAAGCCCCGCCACGCGGCCCGCCGGGCCTTCGAGCCCATCCATGTCCTCCACCCACTCACCGAGCATCTGAAAACCGCCGCAGATCCCCAGCACCCTGCCGCCATAGCGCAGATGGCGCTTGATCTGGTTTGGCCAACCCTGGCGTACGAGCCAGGCCAGGTCGCTCACGGTGCTCTTGCTGCCGGGCAAGATGATGACGTCCGCCGGCGGGATCGGCTCGCCCTCGGGGACGAAGGTCAGCGCCACCTGCGGGTGCAGCCGCAGGTGGTGCTGACC
>NZ_JAMZBC010000028.1 GCF_024158715.1 Halomonas sp. 707D7
GGCAAACAAGGCCTACCCTTCACGCGGGGATGGGGGGTTACCCGTGGATTCCGCGTCCGCAAATCAGGAACCCCTAAGGTTCCATTAACGCCTTGAAGCTGTCAACCACAGGCGCGGGCCTTTGAACAGCGCATCGTGCATAACGATATACCAACGATAGAACCGGCGGGCGCGGGCACGCACAAAAAAGCCCGCCGCAAAGCGGCGGGCCTGATCAGGTACAGCGGCGCGATCAGCCAAAGACCAGATGATCCTCTTCGGCGCGAATATGCACGGTGTCACCCGGGGCGTACTTGCCGGCGAGCAGGTCCTGGGCCAGCGGGTTCTCGATGCGGCTCTGGATCGCGCGCTTGAGCGGGCGCGCCCCGAACACCGGATCGAAGCCGACCACCGCGAGCTGCGCCATGGCCTCGTCGCTGATCGCAAGGCTCAGGCCGTGCTCGGCGAGGCGTGCCTTCAGGCGCTCGAGCTGGATCGAGGCGATCGCCTGGATCTGCTCCTGGCCGAGGGCGTGGAACACCACCACTTCGTCGATGCGGTTGATCAGCTCCGGGCGGAAGTGATTGCCCACCACTTCCATCACCGCGCTACGCATCGCCTCGTAGCCCGCGTCGTCGCCGCTTTCACCCCCCATGCGCTGGATGATGTCCGAGCCCATGTTCGAGGTCATCACGATCACGGTGTTGCGGAAATCCACCGTGCGGCCCTGGCCGTCGGTCAGCCGCCCATCCTCGAGCACCTGCAAGAGGATGTTGAACACGTCCGGGTGGGCCTTCTCCACCTCGTCGAGCAGCAGCACCGAGTAGGGCTTGCGACGCACGGCCTCGGTCAGGTAGCCGCCCTGCTCGAAGCCGACGTAGCCGGGAGGCGCGCCGATCAGCCGCGCCACGGAGTGCTTCTCCATGAACTCGGACATGTCGATGCGCACCATCGCTTCTTCGGTATCGAAGAGGAAGTTGGCCAACGACTTGCAAAGCTCGGTCTTGCCCACCCCGGTCGGGCCGAGGAACAGAAACGAGCCGTTGGGCCGGTTCGGGTCGGCAAGCCCGGCCCGGGAGCGGCGCACCGCGTTGGCCACCGCCTCGACCGCCTCATCCTGGCCGATGACCCGCTCGTGCAGCGCCTCTTCCATGCGCAAGAGCTTGTCGCGCTCGCCTTCGAGCATCTTCGAGACCGGAATGCCGGTCCAGCGCGACACCACTTCGGCGATCTCCTCCTCGGTGACGTTGGAGCGCAGGAGCTGGTGGCTGGCGGTATCCGCCTCGCCCTCGCCGCTCTCCAGAATCTTCTTCTCGAGCTCGGGAATCCGGCCGTACTGGATCTCCGACATGCGGCCGAGATCGCCCTGGCGGCGGGCCTGTTCGAGGTCCGTGCGCGCCTGCTCGAGCTCCGCCTTGAACTGGGCCGCCCCCTGGATGCTGGCCTTCTCGGCCTTCCAGATCTCATCGAGGTCGGCGTACTCGCGCTCGAGTTCATGAATGTGGTCGTTCAGTGCCTCGAGGCGTTTCTTCGTCGCCTCGTCGGTCTCCTTCTTGAGCGCCTCGCGCTCCATCTTGAGCTGGATCAGGCGCCGGTCGAGGCGGTCCATCTCTTCGGGCTTTGAGTCGAGCTCCATGCGAATGCGCGAAGCGGCCTCGTCGATCAGGTCGATCGCCTTGTCCGGCAGCTGGCGGTCGGTGATGTAGCGGGTCGAAAGCTTGGCCGCCGCGATGATCGCGGAATCGGTGATCGCCACACCGTGGTGCACCTCGTAGCGCTCCTTCAGGCCGCGCAGGATCGCCACGGTATCCTCTTCTGACGGCTCGTCGACCAGCACCTTCTGGAAGCGGCGCTCGAGTGCGGCGTCCTTCTCGATGTACTGACGGTACTCGTCGAGGGTCGTCGCGCCCACGCAGTGCAGCTCGCCGCGAGCCAGGGCGGGCTTGAGCATGTTGCCCGCGTCCATCGCGCCCTCGGCCTTGCCGGCGCCGACCATGGTATGCAGCTCGTCGATGAACAGGATCACCCGGCCCTCTTCCTGGGCAAGCTCCTTGAGCACCGCCTTCAGGCGCTCCTCGAACTCGCCGCGAAACTTGGCGCCGGCGAGCAAGGAGCCCATGTCCAGCGACAGCACGCGCTTGTCCTTGAGGCCTTCCGGCACTTCGCCGTTGACGATGCGCTGGGCGAGGCCTTCCACGATAGCAGTCTTGCCCACACCGGGCTCGCCGATCAGCACCGGGTTGTTCTTGGTGCGCCGCTGGAGCACCTGGATGGTGCGGCGAATCTCGTCGTCGCGGCCGATCACCGGGTCGAGCTTGCCGTCCAGCGCCCGCTGGGTGAGATCGAGGGTGTACTTGTCGAGCGCCTCGCGCTGATCCTCGGCGTTGGCGTCATCGACGCTCGCGCCGCCGCGCAGGCCCTCGATGGCACTTTCGAGTTTTTTACGCTCGAGGCCCGCCTCCTTCAGCGCCTTGGCCGCGCCGCCGCCGGCGTCCAGCGCGGCGAGCAGCACCAGCTCGCTTGCGATGAACTGGTCGCCGCGCTTTTGCGCTTCGCGGTCGGTGAGGTTGAAAAGCTTGATCAGCTCGCGGGAAGGCTGCACGTCGCCGTCGAACTGGCTGACCTTGGGCAGGTCGTCGAGCTGGCGCTTGAGCGCGTCGCGCAGGCGCGAACTCGACCCATAGGCCTTCTCGATCAGTGCCTTGATGCCGGTGTCGCGGGCATCGAGCAGCGAGAGCAACAGGTGGACCGGCTCGAGCTGGTTATGGCCCTGGCCGACGGCGAGCGACTGCGCATCGGCGATGGCGGACTGGAGCTTGGCGGTGAATTTATCGAATCGCATGGCGTTCTCCCGGGATGGCCGCGCACTTGGACGCGCGGCGTGCCCCTGACGATGTTCAATTTACCAAGAGGTTTGGCTTGACAAATTAAATGGTGTCGGCCCGGCAGCCTTTCAAGAGTCGCCGGGCGGGAAAATGGCCGTTCAGGCGGGGCGGTCGGCGAGCCAGATGACGCTCGCCATGCGTCCGGTGCGCCCGGAATCGCGCCGGTAGGAGTAGAAGCGCGATTCGCAGGCGGTGCAGAAGTGCCCGCCGCTGATGTGGTGGATTCCCAGGGCCTCGAGGCGAAAGCGCGCCAGCCGGTAGAGATCCGCCATGTAGTGGTTGAGCCGGTAGGGGCTGTGCTCGAAGGCCTCCGCGCTTTCCGGCTGGGCGCCGACGAAGGCACCGAACACCTCCGGTCCCACCTCGAACTGGGCGTTGGAGATCGCCGGGCCCAGCCACACCAGGATATCGTCGGCGGCGCAATTCATCGCCGCCACCGTTGCCTCGAGCACGCCGCTGGCGAGCCCGCGCCACCCGGCGTGGGCCACCGCTACCTGGGTGCCCTGGCGGTTGCAGAACAGCACCGGCAGGCAGTCGGCGGTCAGCACCACGCAGGCGTACTCGGTGGAGCTCACGGTAGAGGCATCCGCCTGGGGGGCGCCTTCCTGAAAGCTTTGCTGGACCCGCGCACTGTGCACCTGGTCGAGCCACAGCAGCGGGCGATCGTCGCCGATCTCCTTTTGCAGCCGCCGGCGGCACAGCGCCACGTGATCCGGATTGTCGCCGACATGGGCCGCCGGGTTGAAGGCGGCGAAGTCACCCTGGCTCGGTCCGGTCTCGCGGGTGGTCACGAAGGCCCGCACGCTGCTCGGTGCCGGCCAGTCCGGCACCAGCAGCGTGGGGCGCAGGTCGATGGCGTCGCTCATCGCATGGTCTCACTGTCTTCGCGCAGGTAATCCAGCAGCATCAGCAGGTCATCGGGAAGCTCCGCCTTGAAGGTCATCGCCTCCTCGCTGAGCGGATGGGTGAAGCTCAGCTTGCGCGCGTGCAGCGCCTGGCGAGGGAACTCGCGCAGAATCTCCTTGAGCGACTCGCCGGCGCCGGGCGGAAGCTTGGGGCGCCCGCCGTAGAGCGGATCGCCGATCAGCGGGTAGCGGGCGTGGGCCATGTGCACGCGGATCTGATGGGTGCGCCCGGTCTCGAGCTGGCAGCGCACGTGGGTATGGGCGCGAAAGCGCTCGACCACGCGGTAGTGGGTCACCGCCGGTTTGCCGGAAGCCGTGACCGCCTGGCGCTTGCGATCCTTCGGGTGGCGGCCGATCGGCGCATCCACCGTGGCGCCAGAGACAGGCTTTCCGATCACCACCGCGTCGTACTGGCGCGAGACGCTGCGCGCCTGGAGCTGCTCGACCAGCCGGGTCTGGGCGGTCAGGGTCTTGGCCACCATCATCAGCCCCGTGGTGTCCTTGTCGAGCCGATGGACGATGCCGGCGCGCGGCATCTCGGCAAGCGCCGGGCAGTGGTACAGCAGCGCGTTCAGAAGCGTGCCGTCCGGGTTGCCCGCCGCCGGGTGGACCACCAGGCCCGCCGGCTTGTCGAGCACGATCACCGCGTCGTCCTCGAAGACGATATCCAGCGGAATCTCCTGGGCTTCGAAGCGGGTATCCTCCTCCAGTGCCGCCTGGAGGGTGAGCGTCTCGAGCCCGTGGAGCTTGGCCTTGGGTTTGGCCTTGGCGCCATCCACGGTCAGCTCGCCGGTGTTGATCCACGTTTTCAGGCGCTCGCGGGAGTAGTCGCTGAACAACTCGGCGGCGGCCTGGTCCAACCGCGCGCCAGCCAAGGTCTCTGGAACCTGGTGCGTGGCTCTAATGATGTGCGACATGCAGAACCTCTTGAAGACACGGGCACCCTGGTGAAACACGGCGATGCCTGCGTTTTGCGCCAAGGTGTTTTATAGTGGGCCGATTGCGACCTATTCTACCATTTCTACTTATGGCCATCTTCGCTTTTCGGTGATTGAGGCTTGTTTGCAACGAGGATGATGATGCGCGTTTTCTCCACCGCCAGCCGCTTCGGCGCCGTAGCCCTTAGTCTTGCCCTGCTGGCAGGTTGTGCCAGCAGCAACAACAACGACGCCGAGCAGGAGGATCAAGGCGAGTTCGCTGGCGTTCAGGAGCGCGAACTCTACGAGCTTGCGCGCACCGCCCTGGAGGACAACCGCTACCCGATCGCCATCGAGCGCCTCGAGGCCCTGGACACCCGCTACCCCTTCGGTGCCCACGCCGAGCAGGCCCAGCTCGAACTGATCTACGCCTACTACGAAAACGGTGACTGGGAAGAGGCTCGCGCCGCGGCCAGCCGCTTCATTCGCCTGCAGCCGGATCACCCTCAGGCGGACTACGCCTACTACCTGCGCGGGCTTTCCGCCTGGCAGGCCGGCCGCTTCAGCCTCGAGCGGCTGCGCCTGATCGACATCTCCAAGCGCGACCTCGGCGCCTCGCGGGACGCCTACAACGATTTCCGCGAGCTGATCCAGCGCTTCCCGCAAAGCGAGTACGCGCCGGACGCCCAGCAGCGCATCGTCTACCTGCGCGAGCTTCTGGCCCAGCACGAACTGCACGTGGCGGACTACTACCTGCGCCGCGGCGCCTATCTCGCTGCCGTCGAGCGCGGTCGCTGGGTGATCGAGAACTTCCCCGAAGCCAACGCCACCCGCGATGCCCTGGCCACCATGGTCGAAGGCTACCAGGGGCTGGGCATGGACGACCGTGCCGGTGAAGTGTTGGCGGTGCTGCGCGAGAACGCCCCCAACCACGAGCAGCTGCGTGGCGGGCGCTTCGTGCCCAAGCACGGCGGCTCCGCACGCTGATAGTACGCTCTTGTACGTTTCTTCGACGCCCCCGGCATACGCCGGGGGCGTTTCATTATCGGCATCCTGCCTGGGTCAACATTCAACCCATTGGAATCAAAATAATTTAACAAAAGATATCGTGATCATTCAGCAATAAAACACTACAAATAAAATTTATACAAATTTTATACAATCGTCTAACCTCCTCTCAAAACAGAATAACTCGCGCTCCTTGAACCGCTCCGGTTCACGAGTGCATCATCATGATCGAGGGAACGACGTGCCTACCCAACGGAACTTGAAGATAGCCACCCGCCTGACTATCGCTTTTACCCTTCTGCTTTTATGCCTGGCCGCTCTGACCGCCATCGGCATTCATCAGGTCAACCAGATCAGCCGCGATCTCACCGAGATCAACGACGTGAATACCGTCAAGCAGCGCCACGCCATCGATTGGCGCGGCAGCGTCCACGACCGCGCCATCGCCCTGCGCGACATCGTGATCACCACCACCGACGAGCAGTATCTCGCCCTCGATGTCGAGATGCAGCGCCTGCAGGGCGACTATCGCGACGCCGACCAGGCCATGGCAGACATCACCCGCGAGGCACCCGGGCCAGAGCAGGAGGCGCGCTTTCTCGATGACATCGCCGCGCAGCGAACGCTGACGCTGGAACTCACCGAGGCGGTGGTCGCCGCACGCCTGGCCGGCGACATCGCCGGCGCCCAGGCGCTCTTGATCGAGCGCGCCGGCCCCGCCTACGCCGAGTGGCTTTCGCGCATCAACCGGTTCATCGACCTGCAGGAGCAGCTCAACAATACCGCTACCGTTCACGCCAGAGACGCCGCATCGGGTTTTCAACACCTGATGCTGGGGCTGACGCTGGCCGCGCTGCTGCTGGGCGGCTTCATGGCGTACGGGCTATCGCGCCAGCTGCTGCGGGAGCTGGGCGCGGAACCCTTCGAGGTGCAGGCGTTCGCCAGCGCCATCGGCGACGGCAATCTGGCCGCCGCCGAAGGCCGAAGCCCGGCGAACGCCCGGGGCATCATGGCCTCCCAGCTCGCCATGGCCGAACGGCTGCAGGAGACGGTGCTGAAGGTGCGCGCCAGCGCCGAGGCGGTGGCCAGCAACAGCGAACAGATCGCCGAGGGCAACGGCAACCTCGCCTCGCGCACCGAGCAGCAGTCCAGCGCCCTGGCCCAGACCGCCTCCGCCATGGAACAGCTCAGCGGCACCGTCGCCCAGAACGCCGAAAACGCCGAGCGGGCAAGCCACGAGGCGACCCAGGCGAGCGCTACCGCCAGCCGTGGCGGCAAGGCGGTGCGTGAGATGACAGCGACCATGAACGAGCTCGACCAGAGCTCCCAGGAGATCGCCGGCATCATCTCGACCATCGATGCCATCGCCTTTCAGACCAATATCCTGGCGTTGAACGCCTCGGTGGAAGCGGCGCGCGCCGGCGAGCACGGCCGCGGCTTCGCCGTGGTGGCCAGCGAAGTGCGCAACCTCGCCCAGCGCAGCGCCGAGGCGGCTCGGGAAATCAGCGAGCTGATCACCAAGAACTTGGAGCGGGTGAAGCACGGCAACGAGCGCGCCGACGTGGCTCGCCGCTCGACGGAGGAGATCGTCCAGGTCATCGAGCGGGTCAACGTCATCATGAACGAGATCAGCAGCGCCAGCGCCGAGCAGAGCGCCGGCGTGCACGAGATCAACCAGGCAGTCTCGGAAATGGACCAGATGACCCAGGACAATGCCCACCTGGTCAACGAAAGCGCCAGCGCCGCCAACACGCTGCGCCACAACGCCCAGCAGCTCATCCAGGCCATGCAGACCTTCAAGCTGCCCGCTTCCAGTGCCAAGGCGCCAGCCCGCTCACCGGTCGGGGACGATATCAAAGCGCACGCGCCTCGCGCCGCGATAGCCGGCCCTTCGACGCCCGCCTGGGAAAGCTTCTGAGCCCCGGCAAGACGTGAAAAAGCCAAGCGCGGTGCTTGGCTTTTCTTCAGGCGAGAGGGGTGGGGCCGGGCGGGCGGCTCAGTCGCCGGGCTGCCAGCCGTTGACGATCGGGTAGCGACGGTCGCGCCCGAAGCCGCGCGAGGTGACGCGCACGCCCACCGGCGCCTGGCGGCGCTTGTACTCGCAGCGATCGACCAGCTTGACGACCTGGTAGACGTCCGCCTCCTCGAAGCCTTCCTCGATGATCATCTCGGCGCTCATGTCGCCCTCGATGTAGCGGGCGAGGATCGCGTCGAGCACGTCGTAGCCGGGCAGCGAGTCGCTGTCCTGCTGGCCCGGGGCGAGCTCCGCGCTCGGCGGACGTTCGATCACCCGCTCCGGCACCGCCGGCGACTGGGTGTTGCGCCAGCGCGCAAGCTTGTAGACCCCGGTCTTGTAGACGTCCTTGAGGGCGTTGTAGCCGCCGACCATGTCGCCGTAGAGCGTGGCGTAGCCTACCGCCATCTCGCTCTTGTTGCCGGTGGTGAGCACCATCAGCCCCTTCTTGTTGGAGATCGCCATGAGCAGCACGCCGCGACAGCGCGACTGCAGGTTCTCCTCGGTGGTATCGCGCTCGGTGCCGGCGAAGCTCTCCGACAGCGTCTCGGTGAACGCCTCGACCATCGGTGCGATGGGCATGACCTGGTATTCGACGCCGAGCATCTCGGCCTGCTGGGCAGCATCCTCCTTCGAGATGTCCGCGGTGTAGTGGTACGGCATCATCACCGCCTGCACCCGCTGCGGGCCGAGGGCGTCCACCGCGATGGCGAGCGACAGCGCCGAGTCGATGCCGCCGGAAAGCCCCAGCACCACGCCGGAAAAGCCGCTCTTGTTGACGTAGTCGCGAAGCCCGGTGACCAGCGCGCAGTAGAGGCTCTCCTCCTTGGAGGCGACCTCCTCGATCTCGCCGGCCTGTGGCACCCACTCGCCGCCGGACTCGACGAAGCGCACCGGCATCAGCCCCGCCTGCCAGTAGGGCGCGAGTACCTTGAGCGCACCGCTTGCATCGACCACGCTCGAGCCGCCGTCGAACACCAGCTCGTCCTGACCGCCGATGGTGTTGACGTAGACGATCGGCCGGTTCACGGCGCGGGCGCGCTGCTCGAACAGTGCCAGGCGCTCACTGGGCTTCTCCTGGTGGTAGGGCGAGGCGTTGAGGGTCACCAGCACGTCGGCGCCGGCCTCCTTGGCCGCCGCGATCGGCGCGCTCTCCCACAGGTCCTCGCAGATCAGAAGGCCGAGCCGGGCGCCCTTGTGTTCGAACACCAGCGGCTCGCGCCCCGGCACGAAGTAGCGCTGCTCGTCGAACACCTGGTAATTGGGCAGCGCCTGCTTGGCGTATTCTGCCTGCCACTGGCCGTTGTAGAGCACGCCCGCCAGATTGTAACGCTTGCCGTCGCGCACGCCGGGGTAGCCGATGATCACCAGCACGTCGCGAGCGACCTTCTCCGCCATGGTGGCGCGAGCGGCTTCCAGGCGCGACTCCATCGAGGCTCTCAACAGCAGATCCTCCGGCGGGTAGCCCGTCAAGAACAGCTCGGGAAAGACCACCACGTCCGCCCGGTGCTCGATGCGCGCCTCGCGCACGGCTTCGATGGCGCGGGCGGCGTTACCGGGGATATCCCCTACCAGGGGGTCGAGTTGGGCCATTACCAGCGTTAGATCTTGCATGGGCGTTCAAATCTCTTGAGAATCCTGAAACAAGGCATGGGAGGGGCGATGCGAAACGCCTCCCGCAAACCGTACCGGGCGGGTCATTGTCCCGCAAGCGCCCGTCGCAGGCAAAGGCCATGCGCCTCCACCCGAGAGTGATAAAAGGATGAATCTGTTGATCATTCGGCTACTGATCTTTGCAGTCCTGTTCTACGCGGGGCTGAAACTCTACAGCCTGTACCGCCAGCACAAACTTTCTCAGCAAAAGCGGCCGCCGGAGCGTGTCGAAGGCGGCGCCATGGTGCGTTGTCGCTGGTGCGACGTGCACGTGCCGGAAAGCGAGGCGCTGCGCTTCGAGGAGAAATGGTTCTGCTCCAGCGCCCACCGTGAGTGCTATATCCAGGAGCAGAAAGACCGCGACCCGTCCTGAGCTACACGGCGGGGCGCTCGGCGCCGGGCGCGAAAGGCGCCGGGTCGATCAATGGCGGGCGATCGAGCAGCGTATCCACCAGCAGGTGGGTGGACGCCGGTGCCAGCACCAGCCCGTTGCGGTAGTGCCCCGCGTTGATGTAGAGCCGCTGCTGGCCCGGAATCGCGCCGATGAACGGCACGCCCCCGGGTGAGCCGGGCCGCAACCCCGCCCAGTGGTGCGTCACCGGATAGCCGGCCAGGGCCGGCACGATCTCCTCGGCGCTCTTCTCGAGCGAGGCGCGGGCGTGCTCGTCGGTGGCCTTGTCGAAGCCCGCTTCCTCGAGGGTGGAGCCCACCAGCAAAAGGCCATCGCCGCGCGGGATGACGTAGCGCCCGTTCTTGAGCACGACGCGCTCGACGAGCCCCTTGGGCGCCTGGTAGGCGATCATCTGTCCCCTCACCGGACGAATCGGCACCGTGATGCCAAGAGTGGCCAGAAGGGTGGCCGTCCACGCCCCGGCGCACAGCACGATGCGCTCGGCCTGATACTCCCCTTGCGAGGTCTTCACGCCGATCACCTGGCCGCCTCGTTCGACGAACCCTTCGACATCCTGGTGTTCGCTCAAGGTGACCCTGGGCATGGCGGCAAGCCTTGCCCGCAGCGCCTGGCCCAGGCGTGGGTTGCGCACGCTGCCAAGCGTCGGCATCCACAGCGCGCCCTGCTCGTCGTTCACGCCGGCGCGCGGCTCCTTCTCGCGCACGAAAGCGCTGCTCACCCGCTCCAGTGGCTTGCCCAGGCGGCGCGCCCAGGCAAGGGCCGCGTCGTCGTCCTCGACGCTCAGGTACAGGAGCCCCTTCTGGCGATACTCCGGGTCGATGCCAGTTTCTTCGAACAGGCGCAGCGCCAGGGTCGGATAGGCGCCCTCGGACCAGCGCGAGAGCTCGGAAATCGGCGTCGGGTAGCGCCATGGGTAGAGCGGCGAAACGATGCCGCCACCGGCCCAGGAGGCCTCGCGCCCGCAGGCACCGCGCTCGACGATGCGCACCCGCTGGCCGGCATCCGCCAGTTGCAGCGCGGTCATCATGCCGATCACGCCGCCCCCGATGATTAAGAAATCACTCACGATAATCGTCCTTCATTGCCTACACGCCTTTAGGCGCAGGCTTACACGTCCCGGGCTCGCCAGCCTCTAGTCTGAATGCAGACCCTGCAAAGGTGAAGCCCATGCCCCTCGTTTCGACACGCTGCAAGCGCGCCGGCGGCTTCACGTTTCTGGAGCTGATCGTGGCACTGGCGGTCGCCGGCATTACGCTTACGGGCGCCCTGCCCGCCCTGCAATCGCTGGGACACAAGGCGGCGCTCACGAGCGACGTCAACCGCCTTCAACAGGCGTTTACGCTGGCGCGCAACACGGCCATTACCCGTCGCGCCACGGTAACGCTGTGCCCGGTCGATGCCGCCTTGCGCTGCACGTCGGACTGGCGCCGCCCCTTGGCGGTCGTCACAGGCGCGCCGGAAGGCGAGATCGACCGTCATCACGTGATCCGCCTCTTTCCGGCGCGCGAGGGCAGTCATATCACCTACAATCGCGGCTGGCCGCAGGTTCGCTACACGCGCCTTGGGCATGCCAGTGGCTACAACGGCCGTTTCGAGCTGTGCAGCGGCGCCCTCGGCCGCCGGCTGGTGCTCAGTCAGCTGGGGCGGCTGCGCCTCGACCCCGCTACCCCGGCCTGCAGCGATCAGGCGATGCCGTCGAGGTAGCGCTCGGCGTCGAGCGCGGCCATGCAGCCGCTGCCCGCCGAGGTGATCGCCTGGCGATAGATATGGTCCATCACGTCGCCGCAGGCGAACACGCCGGGCACGCTGGTCGCGGTGGCGTTGCCCTCGAGCCCGGAGTTCACGGTGATGTAGCCACCCTTCATGGCGAGCTGGCCTTCGAAGATGCCGGTATTGGGGCTGTGGCCGATGGCGATGAACAGGCCCGGGGCGTGAATCTCCTTGGTGGTGCCGTCCAGAGTCGACTTCACCCGCACGCCGGTGACGCCGCTGGCATCGCCCAGCACTTCGTCCACCTGCTGGAACCACTCCAGCGCGATCTTGCCCGCCTCGACCTTCTCGAGCAGCTTGTCCTGGAGGATCTTCTCTGCGCGCAGCGTGTCGCGACGGTGCACCAGGGTCACCTTCGAGGCGATGTTGGAGAGATACAGCGCCTCTTCCACGGCGGTGTTGCCACCGCCCACCACGATCACCTCCTGGTTGCGGTAGAAGAAACCGTCGCAGGTGGCGCAGGCGGAGACGCCCTGGCCCATGTACTGCTGCTCCGAGGGCAGGCCCAGGTAGCGGGCGCTGGCGCCGGTGGCGACGATCAGCGCATCGCAGGTATAGGTGCCGCTGTCGCCCTTCAGGGTGAACGGCTTTTCACCCAGGCTCACCTCGTGGATGTGATCGAACAGCACCTCGGTATTGAAGCGCTCGGCGTGGGCCTGCATCTTTTCCATCAGCGCCGGGCCCTGGATGCCTTCGGCCTCGCCGGGCCAGTTGTCCACGTCGGTCGTGGTGGTCAACTGGCCACCGGCCTGAAGCCCCGTGATCAGCAGCGGCTTCAGGTTGGCGCGGGCAGCGTACACCGCCGCGGTGTAGCCGGCCGGCCCGGAGCCAAGAATAATCAAACGTTCATGACGTGTTTCCATGCCACCACCTCTGTACTTGAAAGCGAACGGCCCGGCGGGCGCGTCGGCGCATGGGCGCGCGGCGCAGGCCCCGGGGAGCCGAGTATGGGAATCGAGCAGGAGAGTCTGCCTGAAATGGCGTCAAGTACAAGTGATTACAAGGGTAAGGCTACGCCATTAGGCTAAGATGGATTGAAAGGCTGCCTGAAAATACCCATGTGCTATTAATAAGGTACGTAAAAGAAAACGCGCAACCGTGGCGCCGCATCTCCACCGGCCAATGTCCAGATCAACACAGGAGAAAGCAATGAGCACGACTCCCGACACGCTCAAGACCCTCGAGGTAGGAGGCCGATCCTACGCCTACTACAGCCTGCCGGACGCCGCCGAGGCGCTCGGCAACATCGACCGCCTGCCCAAGACCCTGAAGATCCTGCTCGAGAACCAGCTGCGCTTCGCCGACGACGAAAGCGTGGAGCGCGACGACATGCAGGCGCTGGTGGATTGGCAGAAGGAGGGCAAGTCGAGCCGCGAGATCGGCTATCGCCCTGCCCGCGTGCTGATGCAGGATTTCACGGGTGTCCCCGGGGTCGTGGATCTCGCTTCGATGCGTGCCGCGGTGGAAAAGCTCGGCGAGGATCCCGCGCGCATCAACCCGCTCTCCCCGGTGGATCTGGTCATCGACCACTCGGTGATGGTCGACGAGTTCGGCCACGCCACGGCCTTCGACGAGAACGTCGAGATCGAGATGCAGCGCAACCGCGAACGTTACGAGTTCCTGCGCTGGGGCCAGCAGGCCTTCGACAACTTCAGCGTGGTACCGCCGGGTACCGGCATCTGCCACCAGGTGAACCTGGAGTACCTGGGCAAGTCGGTGTGGACGAAAGAGGAGAACGGCAAGACCTTCGCCTTCCCCGACACCCTAGTGGGCACCGACTCCCACACCACCATGATCAATGGCCTGGGCGTGCTCGGCTGGGGCGTGGGCGGTATCGAGGCCGAGGCCGCGATGCTCGGCCAGCCGGTGTCGATGCTGATTCCCGAGGTCATCGGCTTCAAGCTGACCGGCAAGCTTCAGGAAGGCATCACCGCCACGGATCTCGTGCTCACCGTCACCGAGATGCTGCGGCAGAAAGGCGTGGTGGGCAAGTTCGTCGAGTTCTACGGCGACGGCCTGAAGGATCTGCCGCTGGCGGATCGCGCCACCATCGCCAACATGGCCCCGGAGTACGGCGCCACCTGCGGCTTCTTCCCGGTGGACGACGAAACCCTGAACTACATGCGCCTGACCGGGCGCGACGACGGCCAGATCGCGCTGGTCAAGGCCTACACCCAGGCCCAGGGGCTGTGGCGCGAGCCCGGCGACGAGCCGGTCTTCAGCGACACCCTGGGACTCGACATGAGCACCGTCGAGGCAAGCCTGGCCGGGCCCAAGCGCCCGCAGGATCGGGTATCGCTCAAGCGTCTGCCCGACGCCTTCGCCAAGGTGATGGAAGACGACGGCAAGAGCCAGCCCAGCACCGAGACCGGCAAGCTCTCCTCCGAAGGCGGCCAGACCGCCGTGGGCATCGAGCGCAGTTTCGAGCACAACGATAGCCAGGACGTCGCCTACGACGGCCAGAACTTCCGCCTCAACCCGGGCGCGGTGGTGATCGCCGCGATCACCTCTTGCACCAACACCTCCAACCCCAGCGTGATGATGGCGGCGGGCCTGCTCGCTCGCAAGGCGCGCGAGAAGGGCCTGGCCACCAAGCCTTGGGTCAAGACCTCGCTCGCCCCGGGCTCCAAGGTGGTCACCGACTACCTGGCCGCGGCGAATTTGAACGACGACCTCGACGCGCTGGGCTTCAACCTGGTGGGCTACGGCTGCACCACCTGCATCGGCAACTCAGGGCCGCTGCCCGAAGCGATCGAGAAGGCGATCAACGCAGGCGACCTGGCGGTGGCCTCGGTGCTCTCGGGCAACCGCAACTTCGAAGGCCGCGTGCATCCGCTGGTCAAGACCAACTGGCTCGCCTCGCCGCCCCTGGTGGTCGCCTACGCGCTGGCCGGCAACGTGCAGTGCAACCTGGCGACCGAAGCGCTGGGTGAGGATTCAAGCGGCAACCCGGTCTACCTCAAGGATATCTGGCCCTCCCAGGCGGAGATCGCCGAGGCGGTCGAGAAGGTCAACACCGAGATGTTCCGCAAGGAGTACGGCGCGGTGTTCGAAGGCGACGAGACCTGGAAGGCGATCGACGTGCCGGAAAGCCAGGTCTACCAGTGGCCGGAGTCCACCTACATCCAGCACCCGCCCTTCTTCGAGGGCATGGGCCGCGAGCCCGACCCCATCGAGGACGTCGACAACGCGCGCGTGCTGGCGATGCTCGGCGACTCGGTCACCACCGACCACATCTCGCCGGCAGGCTCGATCAAGCCGGACAGCCCCGCCGGGCGCTACCTGCAGGAGCACGGCGTCAAGCCCGTGGACTTCAACTCCTACGGCTCGCGGCGCGGCAACCACGAGGTGATGATGCGCGGCACCTTCGCCAACGTGCGCATCAAGAACGAGATGCTCGACGGCGTGGTCGGCGGCGAGACCCGCCACGTGCCGAGCGGCGAGCAGATGTCGATCTACGACGCCGCCATGAAGTACCAGCAGGAGGGTACGCCGCTGGTCGTGATCGCCGGCAAGGAGTACGGTACCGGCTCCTCCCGCGACTGGGCGGCCAAGGGCACGCGCCTTCTCGGCGTGCGCGCGGTACTCGCCGAATCCTACGAGCGCATCCACCGCTCCAACCTGATCGGCATGGGCGTGGTGCCGCTGCAGTTCCCGAAAGGCGAGAGCCGCCAGACCCTGGGGCTGACCGGTGACGAGGAGATCTCGATCGCGGGCCTGGCGGATCTGAGCCCCGGCGCCACCGTCAAGGTGACCCTCAAGAACGCCGACGGCGAGCGCACTCTCGAGGCGAAATGCCGCATCGATACCCTCAACGAGCTGGCTTACTACCGCCACGGTGGTATCCTTCACTACGTGCTGCGCAAAATGATCGGCGCAGCCTAGGTACTACCCCCAATGCTTGCATGCCCCCACATCGTGGGGGCTTTTTTTCGTCACGACGTTTTCGTCACGACGCTTTGGCCACACCGTTTTCACCGCAACGAAAACGCCGCTGCGAAGGCAGCGGCGCTGGGGCTTGGCGACAAGGCCGGGCGATAAGGGTCTAGACGGCGCGCCGACGGTAGGCGCGGTAGTCCGGGTCCCAGCTCGCGCTCTCGATGTCCTGGCGCAGCTGGGTGCCGCTGGTGGTCAGCGCCACGCCGTTGTGCTGGGCGGTCGCCGCGACCTCGAAGGCGATCGCCTGGCTGATCTCGCGAATTTTCGACAGCGGCGGCAGCAGCGCGCCCTTGCCCTCTTTCACCAGCGGCGCTTCGCGGGCGAGGGCCCGGGAGGCGCTCATCAGCATCTCGTCGGTCACGCGGTGCGCCTTGGCCGCCACCACGCCAAGACCGATCCCCGGGAAGATGTAGGCGTTGTTGCACTGGGCGATCGGGTAAGTGCGGCCGTTGTAGACTACCGGCGCGAAGGGGCTGCCGGTGGCGACCAGCGCCTGGCCATCGGTCCAGCGAATCACGTCCTCGGGCACCGCTTCCGCCTGGGAGGTGGGGTTGGAAAGCGGCATGATCACCGGGTGCTCGCAGCCGGCGTGCATGGTGCGAATCACCTGCTCGGTGAAGATGCCGCGCTGGCCGCACACGCCGATCAGCACCGTCGGCTTGACCCGGGCGATGGTCTCCTCGAGCCCCTGGCCGTTCCACCCGGCCACCAGCGCGGGGTCGTGGGCCAGGCGGCGCTGGAAGTCGCGCTGCCAGGTCTGGTCCGTGGTCATCAGGCCTTCGCGGTCGATCACGAAGATGCGCTCGCGGGCCTCGCGCTCGGTCAGCCCCTCTGCCTGCATGGCGACCACCACCTGCTCGGCGATGCCGCAGCCCGCCGAGCCGCCACCGACGAACATCACGCGCTGCTGGGCGATGGTCTCCTCGCGCGCCTGGCAGGCGGCCATCAAGGTACCCACCACGACGGAGGCGGTGCCCTGCACGTCGTCGTTGAAACAGCACAGCTCGTTGCGGTAGCGCTCCAGCAGCGGCACGGCGTTGGCCTGGGCGAAATCCTCGAACTGCAGCAGGACGTTGGGCCAGCGCCGCTTGAGCGCGGCGATGAACTCCGCCATGAAGGCGTCGTACTCTTCCTGGCTCACCCGCTCGTGGCGCCAGCCCATATACATCGGGTCGTCGAGCAGCGCCTGGTTGTTGGTGCCCACGTCGATCATGATCGGCAGCGTGTAGGCCGGGCTGATACCACCACAGGCGGTGTAGAGCGCCAGCTTGCCGATCGGGATGCCCATGCCGCCGATGCCCTGATCCCCCAGGCCCAGGATCCGCTCGCCATCGGTGACCACGATCACCTTGACGTTGTCCTTGGTGGCGCTGCGCAGGATGTCGTCCATGTGCTCGCGATCCGGGTAGCTGATGAACAGACCCCGGTGATTGCGGTAGATGTTGGAGAACTCCTGGCACGCCTGGCCCACGGTCGGCGTGTAGATGATCGGCAGCATCTCCTCGAGGTGCTCGGAGACGAGGCGGAAGTAGAGCGTCTCGTTGTCGTCCTGGATGGCGCGCAGGTAAATGTGACGGTCGAGGTCGCTATGACACTGCTGGTACTGGCGGTAGCTGCGCTCCAGCTGGTCCTCGATGGTCTCGACCTTCTGGGGCAGAAGACCGATCAGATTGAAGGCGACCCGCTCCTCCTGAGTAAACGCACTGCCTTTGTTCAATAGCGGCATTTCGAGCAAGGAAGGACCGGCGTAAGGAATGTACAAGGGGCGTTTACTTTGAGTCATAGGGCTCTCTTCTCGTCCATTACTGCTGCAGCGCAGCAATTTCAAGCGTTTACGGTTATGACGGCATAATGTATCACGCTACTACGACAAAGGTGGCACCTGCACCTGCTTTGAGCAAAGAAAATGCCCCGCTTTTGAGGCGGGGCATTGGACATCAATCAGTTAGCGTCAGGCGGTCTTGGCCTTTGGTTTTCGACCCTCCACGCCGTCGAAGAACAGCGGGCGCAGCTTCACGCCCAGCATGTTGCCGCCAAAGGCCGCCACCATCCATATCCAGCCGTGCAGGCTGCCCGAGGCGATACCGCTGAAGTAGGCGCCGATATTGCAGCCAAAGGCGAGCCGCGCGCCGTAGCCGAGCATCAACCCGCCGAGGATCGCCGCGATCACCGAACGGATGGGAATGTTGAAGTTCGGCGCGAAGCGCCCGGCCAGATGCGCCGCCGCCAGGGCCCCGAGCATGATGCCGATGTTCATCACCGTGGTGATGTCCGAGAAGATGCTGGAGGAGAGCGCCGCCGCGTTGGATTCGGACTGCCAGTAGCCCCACTGGGAAACGTCGCCGCCGATGAATTCGAACACCTTGGCGCCCCACAGCGCGAAGGCCGAGGTGATGCCCCAGGGGCGCCCGGCCAGCGCCAGCGTGGCGAAGTTCAAGAGCGCCAGCGCCACGGCGCCGGCGATCAGCGGCCAGGGGCCTTCCAGCCAGCGCGCGCGGCCGGGCTTGGCCACCTTGGGCGCCTTCTCCAGTTGCCCATGACGGCCCTTCTCCAGCACCACGGTGAGGGCGGCGATGGCGGCGAAGATCACCAGGCTGATGGCGATACCCACGCCGGGCCCCGCCACGTCGACCAGCGACACCGGCGCGAAGGCCGGCAGGCTCTGCCACCAGGCGAAGTGCGCCGTGCCGATCACCGAGCCGACGATGAAGAACAGCAGCGTGATCAACATGCGCGCGTTGCCGCCGCCAGCGGTGAACAGCGTCCCCGAGGCGCAGCCGCCGCCGAGCTGCATGCCCAGCCCGAAAATGAACGCCCCGACGATGACCGACACGCCGATGGGCGAGACGAACCCGGACACCGGCCGGCCGAACAGCTCGCCCGCCCCGAGTGCCGGAAAGAACAGCACCACGGCTAGCGCCAGCATCACCATCTGCGCGCGCAGACCGCGGCCCCGGCGCTCGGTGATGAACGCCCGCCAGGCGGCGGTGAAGCCGAAGGCGGCATGATAGAGCACCACGCCCAGCAGCGCGCCGACGATCATCAGCATGCCGGTGTTGGCGCTGAAGAACACGCCGATCAAGAGCGCACCGAACACCACCGCGGCCATCGCGATCAGCGGCACCCGGTACTTGCTGGCGGGAGTTTCGGCCTCCAGGGAGGCAGGATTGGTCGACATAGCACACCTTTCTCGTTCAATGGTTCCACGAATCCCAGCGAGGCTCACGCCTCGTCTTTCGACGTCTCGTCCTCTTCGCGCTGCACGTAGAGCGCGTTGACCAGCACGAAGCCGATCACCGTGAGCGGTGCGGCCAGGAGCACCCCCGCCATGCCGAACAGCGTACTGGCGGCGAACAGCGAGAACAGCAGCATGGCCGGCGGCAGGTTGACCGCGCGCTGCTGCACCAGCGGTTGCAGCACGTTGCCCTCGATCTGCTGGATGATCACGTAGGCGATCAGCGCGAACAGCGCGGTTTCAGGACTGACCGTGTAGGCCAGCAGAAGTGCCGGGATGGCGGCGATCAGCGGCCCCACCAGCGGCACGAAGTCCAGCAGCCCGGCGATCAACCCGAGACCCAGCGGCGCAGGCACGCCGATCAGCCACATGCTCACCCCGACCAGGATACCGGTCACGGCCATGGCCACGAGCTGCCCGCCCAGCCAGAAGCGCAGCGCCTTGCCGCTCTTGTCCAGTGCCTCGCCCAGACGGTCGCGGCTCTTGATCGGCGCCAGCAGCAAAAGCCCGCGGCGGTAGACCCCCGGCTGGGCGGCGAAATACACCATGCCGACGATCAACGCGAAGAAGTTGACCAGGCTGCCGCCCATCGAGACCACCACCATGCCGACCTGGCCCAGTCCGTTCTCGAACATCGACCCCGCCCGCTCGCCGGCGTTCTCCATCAAGGGAGCCAGCGGCGAACCTTCCAGGCGCTCCTGGAGCTGCTGCCATGCGTCCGGCAGCAGCGACGAGAGCGACTCGAGCTCGGAGGCCACCTGCGAGCCGAAGGCGACGCTGATCGCCGCCAGCAAAAGCGTCAGCACCACGATCACGATCAAAAGCGCCAGCCAGCGCGGCAGCCCCCACTTGAGCAGCGGCACCATGCAGGTCTGCAGGATGCACGCCCCCACCACTGCCCCGAAGATCAGCAGTACAAGCCCCACCAGCTTCCACAGCACCAGCGCGAGAATCCCCAGCGCCAGCACGATCATCGCCTTTTCGGTGAACGTTTGATGACGATACGTCGATTGCATTCAATGATCCTTTTGTAGAGCCCGGCGACACGAATCGTGCCCAGCACCGAAGCAATTTCTTCCCTCAGGCTCCAGTTTAACGCACCCCCGGCTCAACGCACTGGCAAGTGATCGCCCAAGCACAAAAAAGCCCTGCCGATGGGCAGGGCTCAGGATAGCGTTCACATCGGGGAGCAAGCTTAGACGAAGCGCCCCAACCCCACCGCCGCGCGCAGGCGCTCCATGGTGCGGGTCGCCTCCTCGCGGGCGCGCTCGGCGCCCTTTTGCAGCACCGCCTCGATATGGCCCGGGTCTTCCAGCAGCGCAGTGTAGCGCTCGCGGGGCTCGCGCAGCTGGGCGTTCAGGTAGTCGAACACCTGGTTCTTGGCATCGCCCCAGCCGATGCCCGCCGCGTACTGCTCGCGCATCGCTTGAGTTTCATCGTCGCTGGCGAACGCCGAGTAGATCTGGAACAGCGTGCAGCTGGCCGGATCCTTCGGCTCGCCGGGCTCCAGCGAGTTGGTCTTGATCTTGCGGACCAGCTTCTGAAGCTTCTTCTCCGGCGAAAAGAGGGGGATGGTATTGTCGTAGCTCTTCGACATCTTGCGCCCGTCGAGACCCTTCAGCACTTCGGTCTTCTCGTCCACCACCGCCTCGGGCTGTACGAAGTAGTCGCCCTTGAACAGGTGGTTGAAGCGCCCGGCGATGTCGCGGGCCATCTCGATGTGCTGGATCTGGTCACGCCCCACCGGCACCTTGTTGGCGTTGAACATCAGGATGTCCGCTGCCATCAGCACCGGGTAGCCGAACAGCCCCATGGTGATCCCTTTATCGGCATCCTGGTTGCCCGCTTCTTCATTGTCGGCCACCGCCGCCTTGTAGGCGTGGGCACGGTTCATCAGGCCCTTGGCGCACACGCAGGAGAGCATCCACATGAGCTCGGGAATCTCGGGCACATCTGACTGGCGGTAGAAGATCGCGTTGTCGGTATCGAGGCCCAGCGCCAGCCACGTGGCCGCGATCTCCAGGCGCGACTGCTGCACCCGGCTCGGCTCCTGGCACTTGATCAGCGCATGGTAGTCGGCCAGAAAGTAGAACGACTGCACGTTCGGGTCCTGGCTCGCCTCGATGGCCGGCTTGATGGCGCCCACATAGTTCCCCAGATGGGGCGTGCCGGTGGTGGTAATCCCCGTCAGCACACGGGTCTTGGCGTTGTTCATAGCGAGATTGATCCAGCGTTAAAAAATCGAAAAGATAGGAGATTGTACACGCTACAAAGGGAAAGCGTCGCCCGGCCAGCATTGCCATCTCATAGGGCCTCCTAGATATCCTCAGGATCAATCCTGAGGATATCTACGAAACCCGAGGCGATTCATTCTGCTATCCCGATTCCAGAACTGAATAGTACCCCGGCTCGTTAAATCATAAAAATGCAGGCGCACCAGGTTAGCCTTCTTCTGATGGTACTCCCGCGTATAATTCGGCTCATGCTGGAAGCGGCCACGTCTATGACGCAGCCAGCAGGAAATACGTATAGATAAGAGTTGGCAAACCCCGATGCGTAACCCCTCGCGCGGTAGGCTGACTCCTACGTATCGTATAGCTTTATCTCTGGATACCGTAGGTGCTGCTCTTGCTACTTGAATCTAGGCTTTTATATCAGCCCCTTCGCTGCGAATGTGATACCACTAGCTCGCTAAAACCCGAGCTTTATGGTATATCAATTTTGCCTTCTTCATGTTTAGCATCAGGCAGGTGGTCTTTGAAGAACTGAATGCGATCATCCAGTTCTTCGGGAAGGCAGTAGAGAAGGTGTGTTCTCGGCCGATAGCTAGAATTACGTTTGAAAGGCTTCCACTGGTACGTCAACGCAATCATGCTTCGTTTTCTCCAGATCTTGATATGCTCCGTTTTTGTCCAGTCAATCTCTTCATGTCGACTTCCTCGGGCCATTTCCTGGTAGCCTTTTGATGATCCCATCATCCAGGCAGCAAAGCCCATTGCCAGCGGTCCTAGACTAGTAATGAGTAGCGAGGGGTCCATGAGAATCAGCACTAGAACGATCGGCATCAAAATAATAGCGGACCATTTTAAAAATGGTTTTACCGAATCCATTTGCGGTTTCCAGGAGCACACTTCAGCGCTTTGCGCTGTAAATCTGTAAACAAGGATAGAGGTCTGGTGGGTCATGCTCATAGTGATCAGTAAAAACAATAAAAACATCCCCCCCCCTATTAAAAACTTAGACAATAAACTCCAGCCTCCAAAAGACATTAAATACGCCGACCCCAAACAAACAAAAAACAAAACAGAAAACAAAATATTAGCAACAAATATATTGTAATTACGCGCACGAATTTGCCAACTCATGACGTCAGGCTCATCCGCATGTTTCCATGGTATCTGAGAGACATAGTCCTGTTTGGGTTGTAAAAACCACATATCAACATCCTTAATCTTCTAAATTCATGGGTACCGTGATGTCAAAGCGAGCAGGCAGGCTGATGCCTTGGCCTTCTTCGCCATTGGGCTCGATCTCTTTTTTGCCGCGGGCGGCATTCGGCTTGTAAAAGGTAAAGCCCAAGCTACTTTCTGATGATGCGAGCAGCGTCTCTGCATAATTCACTGTCAGTACAAACGGCTCGCGCTCAGCCTGTTCACTGGCGGGAATCCAGGCTTGCCATACTCCTAACGGACCATCTACTTGGAATGGGGAAGCTACGGTTACACCCCGTCGCTTCCCCAAATTTGCTTTATTGAAAATAATCTTAGTAGGCTTCACCAAATTCCAAGATTTAACCTGTTACGGCATGAGGAGAAAACTATGCCAGCAGAGGCTGCCAATAGAAACTAAACAGCAGGTATATCGAAACAAAACCTATTATCTCCCCCAAAATAAAAACACGGGTATCAAAAAACTTCAAACTGACAAACGTCAAACTTCCCCTCTATGACTGGCACATTAGGGAGATTTGACTTAAAAAATTCAAGAACATCATCGTACTTGTTTTTGGGTATAAATATAGCTTTAACAAAATTCTTCATCTCCTCTCCTGTATCCGGATGGTTCCAGTACAAATTCAAGCCAATAATACTTCTGTTTGGGTATGCGTAAATATTTTTTGCATCCCGCCATGCAATCTCATATTCCATCTGACTTCTAACCATGGACTGGTAACCTTTCGAATTACCCATCAACGCCGCCGTGGCACCAATGCCGACGGGGCCAATAGCAGCAACAATAAAGCTAGGCTCAATAAGAACCAAAAACATCACTAATACACCAGACCCTATAGCAATCCATTTAATAATGGGCTTGACTGAATCAATTTTCGGCTTCCAAGAAAATGCTTCTATACGATTTCCTGTTACTCGATACACAATAATTGCAGTTTGGAAAAAAATACTCATCGCTATAGGAGTACATAAAATCAACACCCCAACAGGTATTAAGTTCACATAACTAAGCATATCTCTATCACCACCCGCCTTGAAAATCAATAGCGAAAAAAAGGCCGCTAGCAAAGAGACATATGCAAAAAAAATAGGTTAGCAAAAATGTGTTGTAATCACATGTACGAACTTGCTACGTCATTATCGTGGGTTCGTCCAAGTGCTTCCATGGCATTTCCGCCACATAACCGTGCTTAGGTTGAATAAACCACATACATATTACACTCTTCAATTAATTAAACAGCAGGGACCGTTAAAGGGACCTTGACGGAGTTGTCGGTACCGCGATAGCGCTCGCTGACTTCCACGTCGCGCTTACCCTCACGAGGCTCCGGTTTGAAAAAGGTGAAGCTGAGCCCGCCGTTGGTATCACTATAAACGGCTTCGTCATAGGCGACTTCCATGAGAAAGGGTTCTCCCTCTGCCAGTCGTTCAGCAGGCAGCCACGCTTGCCATACTCGTACAGAATTTGCAGAGGAGCCACCTGTAGCTTCCTAAGTCTGGCAGTCATAAGTGGTGATAGCAGAGTAACCAGAATGCACCCTACACTGAAATTAAAATGCCCGGTTACACGGGCCGGGCACGCACGAAATAGTTGACGTGGAACAAAGCTTAAACACTTACTCTGGTAATGTCGCAAAGTGCGAATGAACAATTAGTTTTCCTTCACGATATGGCGTATCAGGCAGGCGCGTCTTAAAGAATGACAGACACTCGTCAAAGTCCTGATGGCGACAATAGACTTTACTGTAAACAGAGTAATGGGACCCATCCTCATTATGCCAAGTGAAGCGCAAACCAATTAGGTTGCGCTTCCTCCAAACTGCAATAGCTTCTGCATTTGGCCAATCTATCACATGATAATCTTCATCTCTCACCATAGATTGGTAGCTTTTCGAATTACCCATCAACGCCGCCATAGCACCAATGCCGACGGGGCCAATAGCGGCAACAATAAAGCCAGGATCAATAAACACCAAAAACATCACCAATACACCAGACCCTACAGCCGTCCATTTCATAACGGGCTTGACTGAATCAATTTGTGGTTTCCAAGAAAAAGCTTCTATGCGATTTTCTGTTAGTCTATACACAATAATTGCAGTTTGAAAAAAAACACTCATCGCTATAGGAGCACACAAAGCCAACACCCCAAAAGGTATCAAATTTACGTAGTCCAAAACATCTCTATTACCACCCGCTTTAAAAATCAACAGAGACAAAAAAAGACAGCCAGCAAAAAGCCATATGCAAAAAAACAGATTAGCGACAAATGTATTGTAATCACGCACACGAATTTGCCACGTCATTATCGCAGGCTCCTCCAAGTGCTTCCATGGCATTTCCGCCACATAATCGTGCTTAGGTTGAATAAACCACATACGCATTACACTCTTCAATTAGTTAAACGGCAGGTACCGTTAGAGGCACTTTGACGGAGTTGTCGGTACCGTGGAAGCGCTCGCTGACTTCCACGTCGCGCTTACCTTCACGGGGCTCCGGTTTGAAAAAAGGTGAAGCTGAGCCCGCCGTTGGTATCACTATAAACGGCTTCGTCATAGGCGACTTCCATGAGAAAGGGTTCTCCCGCTGCCAGTCGTTCAGCAGGAAGCCACGCTTGCCAAACTCGTAACGGATTATCTGCCTGATACTGAGAGGCACCGGGCAACTCCCGCTCTTCTCCCTGTAGTGGTCGCTCTTGAAAACTTGCAGCAGGCGCCCAAAAGCCTCCCGCCACCTGCTCAGAAACCGAGACGCCTTCTCCAGCCAGCGTAGCAGGGAGGGCCAGCTGCACCCAATACCCTTGCAGGGTGGTGACCTGTCTACCCGGGGAGTAGGAGGACATGGTCGTTGATATATCAAACTCTGTTTTCACCACAGGTGTGAGCTTAAGAGCGGGGGCAAACAGCGCCTCGTTCAGAGCACGCAGTTCAGCCGTATTTTCTTCATCGCTATTCGACCATTTTTTGGCGTTGCCCCAGGTACTTTGATAAAGCCAAAGCCGCACCCCAATCCCGGCGGTAGTAATCGGCTGGCATGGAAGAAAGTAAGTAGCCTACGCTGAGAGCAAGTAGTGCCCAACTCGCCCATGGTGCCAATATCCAAGCAAAGGCAAACCACCGCCCAAGCAAAGCCCCCCTAACTGTGCAATACCAACGCCGGTCATGCCTATCGTTGTTAAGAATTTTGCACTGATCGCTCGACGCTCCTCAGCACTAGTTGAAGAAGACCTGCTCTGCCAAACCTACCAAGACTCTACTCCAGCACCGATCGCCGCAAACGCGGACATTCCTGCAACGCGACTTGCAAGTTTAGCGGCGATACCCGTCAGTCGCGGTTGAGGTTCTGCGTATCGTGGTCGGTGAGGCTCAAGCGCACGCCGGGGGCGAGTTCCGGCAAGTCGCTTTCGGCGCGGGCCGTGGTGGCGTTTCGGCGCAGGTGCTCGAGACGAATGCGGGTGAAGAGCTTGCCGGAGGCGTCCTGCATGTAGCGGTCGGGGTAGTCGAAGTGCTTATAGTCGCTCTGCTGGCTGTGGGCTTCCACGTCGCGGCCCAGGTGTTCGTGCAGTTGGGCGTAGGCCGGGTTCTTGAAGCTGTAGTCTTTTAGCGAGGCGGTGGGCCGCCGCTACGCGAGCGGTGTGGCTGAGCTTGCGCACATGGCGCGTGGGCGCAGTGCCGCCGGCGCGGCTGTGGTAGGTTCGCTCACCCTGATTCGCCAGCACCTGAGGGTCATCGGCAAATACCAGCCGGTGGGCGCTCTCTTCACCTTTTTTTATCAAACAGGTGAAAGTAGAACAGGACCTCTTCGGCGGCCAGGCGCTCGATGAAGGCCAGATCGGTCTCGCGGTACTGCACGCGGTACTCGCGCTCCGTTAGTTCGCGAGTGACAACAAGATCGCATCGGCAATCCCGCTTAACGTAGCCCATAGGATACTATTAGCCCTGTCGTTTACAGGCCTCATTAAACACTATCTCAATCGGCAAAGCCGGATCTTGCTTTCGAATACGTTCTACTTCTTCGGATAGCATTACCAGCTCGTCGCTGGGCTTTGCCCATTGCTCTTCGGGCAACGGTTTTGACCATTCGACCATTTCTGGTGGCAACAGGTTTGGTCGCGCCTTGTGAAGCCGTCGGTTATCCCACTCGGTCAAGTAACCTGGCAAATTCCAAAGCTGAATAATATCTATTGCATACCAGGCGCCCCAGTAGAGCCAATCGATTTCGCCGCTGGCTCGGCGCTCATTCATGCGACGGCGCGCCCTACGCAGGGTATGCACGCCTTCCCAAGGGGGATCATTTTCTTCGCGCGCGGTTAGCGGATCCTGTATTTCGTCATACGAGTTGACCTCATATTCCATATAAGCGCGCACGGCTTCCCATTGGCTGATTGCCAAAGGCTTGGCAAAGGTCATGAACTCGATTTTTAACCAGTGACCCGTTTCAGGATGCGCGTAGCCCATGCCTAT
>NZ_JAMZBC010000029.1 GCF_024158715.1 Halomonas sp. 707D7
GGCCAGGCGCGTCGCCTGGCCCTGCCACTGCTCGCGCTTGTACGGGTAGCGGCTCACCCAGTAGAGATTGACCGCCCAGCCGAGTGCGGCGAGCCACAGCGGCCAGGTGGCGAAGGCGGCCCCGCCGGCCCAGAGCGCGGCCATGAAGAGCGCCGTCAGGGCGACGAGCTTGAGCCGCGCCATCCGGCCTTGAACGCCGGCCAGGTTGGTCCACTCCCAGGCGCCGAGCAGCACCACGCAAGCGGTGAACAGCGCAAAGGCGCCGCCTTGTAATCCAAACAGGCCGATCAGCGTGACGGGAGCCAACCAGGCTGCGGTGATGATCCGCTGTCTAAGCACCTTGCGCCTCTATTTGTTCGTCGGTCATGCCGAAGCGTCGGCGCCTCGTGCAGAAGTCGTTCAGGGCGTTGTCGAACGCCGCCGCGCCGAAGTCCGGCCAGTAAAGCGGGGAGAAGTAGAGTTCGGCGTAGGCGAGCTGCCAGAGCAGGAAGTTGGAGAGCCGCTGCTCGCCGCTGGTGCGGATGCACAGATCCACCGGCGGCACGTCACCGACGTTCATGGCGCGATCCAGGCACGCCTCGTCGATCTCACCCGGGTCGAGCCTGCCCGCCGCCACCTCCTCGGCAAGCTGGCGGCTGGCGCGAGCGATGTCCCACTGGCCGCCGTAGTTGGCGGCGATCACCAGGTGCATGCCGGTGTTGTCGGCGGTCAGCGCCTCGGCGCGCTGGATGTGCTTCTGGATGGCGTGGGAGAAGCCCTGCTGCTCGCCGATGATCGAAAGGCGAATGTTGCGCTCGTTGAGCTTTCTGACCTCGCGCTTGAGCGCCATCAGAAAGAGCTCCATCAGCGCATTGACCTCGGCGGCCGGACGCTTCCAGTTCTCGCTGGAGAAGGCGAACAGGCTCAACGTCTTCACGCCACGTTCGGCGGCGCGCTGGATCACCGCGCGCACTGCCTCGACGCCGGCCCGGTGGCCGCGCACCCCAGAAAGCCCGCGCGCGCGCGCCCAGCGGTTGTTGCCGTCCATGATGATGGCGACGTGCAGGGGGCTTGGCTCCCCGGCGAGAGAAGCGCGCGCGTCGCTTGGCGTACTGGCGGGAAACTGCGGCGACGTCATGGGTTCTCGCACCAACGTTGAGTCATAAATAGGCCATGCAGTCGCCCGGGCAGACGAGTCTTCCCGGGCTGGGTGAAGAAGACGATCAGACCTGCATCAGGTCCTGCTCTTTGGCCGCCAGCGCCTTGTCGATCTCGGCGATGTACTTGTCGGTGAGCTTCTGGATCTCGTCCTCGCCCTGGCGCTGGTCGTCCTCGGTGATCTCCTTGTCCTTGAGCAGGGACTTGAAGTCGCCGTTGGCGTCGCGGCGCACGTTGCGGATCGCCACGCGTGCGCTCTCGGCCTCGGCGCGGGCCTGCTTGATGTAGGTCTTGCGGGTCTCTTCGGTGAGCATCGGCATCGGCACGCGGATCACGTTGCCGGCGCTCGACGGGTTGAGGCCCAGATCCGAGGTCATGATCGCCTTCTCGATCTTCGGCACCATGGGCTGCTCCCAGGGCGAGACGGTCAGGGTACGTGCGTCTTCCACGGTGACCGAGGCCACCTGGTTCAGCGGCACCTGGCCGCCGTAGTACTCCACGGTCACCGCGTCCAGGATGCTCGGGTGCGCCCGGCCGGTACGGATCTTGTTGAAGTTGGTGTGCACCGCGTCGACGCTTTTCTTCATGCGCGTTTCGGCATCTTTCTTGATGTCGTTAATCACGTGTTCATCCTCTGTCTATCAGCGTGCCTTCCTTGCCCCCGACGACGAGGTTGAGCAAGGCACCAGGCTTGTTCATGTCGAATACCCGTACCGGCATGTCATGGTCACGCACCAGACAGATGGCGGTCAAATCCATCACGCCGAGCTTCTGCTCGAGGGCATCGTCGTAGGAGAGCTGGTCGTACTTGACCGCATCCGGGTACTTGACCGGATCCTTATTGTACACGCCGTCCACCTTGGTGGCTTTAATCACCACGTCCACGTCCACCTCGATGCCGCGCAGACACGCCGCCGAGTCGGTGGTGAAGAACGGGTTGCCGGTGCCGGCGGAGAACAGCACGACGTCGCCGGAGGTCAAATAGCGAATGGCCGTGCGGCGGTCGTAGTGCTCCACCACGCCGCTCATGGGAATCGCCGACATCACCCGCGAACGGATGTTGGAACGCTCCAGTGCATCGCGCATGGCGAGCGCGTTCATCACCGTTGCCAGCATTCCCATGTGATCGCCGGTCACCCGGTCCATGCCCGCCTCGTTGAGTGCCGCGCCGCGAAACAGGTTGCCGCCGCCGATCACGAGCCCGACCTGCACGCCGATGCCGACCAGCTGGCCGATCTCGAGCGCCATGCGGTCGAGCACCGCCGGGTCGATGCCGAAATCGTGCTCGCCCATCAGCGCCTCGCCCGAGAGCTTGAGCAGAATGCGCTTGTACTTGGACTTCGACTTGTCCATCTTGCCGGCGAGGGCGTTGGCTTCTGGAACTTCACGTGACATGGCATCTCTCCACATAGCAAGGCAGGAATGCGCAGCGGACCCGTTTGCAGGTGCCGGATACGCGAAGGCGTGCGCTTGCGCGCACGCCCGTTTTCGAACTGGAACCTATGACCTTAGCGACGGCCGGCCTGTTCCATGACTTCCTTTGCGAAGTCGACTTCTTCCTTCTCGATGCCTTCGCCCACTTCGAAACGCGTGAAGCTGACCACTTCACAACCGGCGGCCTTGACGAACTCGGCGACGGACTGGTTGGGATCCTTGACGAAGGGCTGCTCGGTCAGGCTGTTCTCGGCCAGGTACTTCTTGAGGCGGCCTTGAACCATCTTCTCGGCGATCTGCTCAGGCTTGCCGGCCATGTCCGGCTGGGCCAGGATGATGGCCTTTTCCTGATCGAGCTGTTCCTGGGGCATGTCACCCGGATGCGCAACGGCAGGATTGATCGCCGCCACGTGCATCGCCACGTCCTTCGCGACGTCGGTGTTGCCACCCTTGAGCACGGTCAGAACGCCGATACGGCCGCCGTGGACGTACTCGCCGACCAGGCCACCTTCGACGGCATTGACGACGACGGCACGACGCACGCCGATGTTCTCGCCGATCTTCTGGACCAGCTGCTCACGCGCGGTCTCGATTTCACCGGCGGTCACGGCGGCCACGTCATCGCTCTTCGCTGCAAAGAAGGCGTCCACCACCTTGCTGGCGAAGTTGATGAAGTTGTCGTCACGGGCAACGAAGTCGGTTTCGGAGTTGATCTCGACCATCACACCGAAGCTGCCGTCTTCGGCCACGCGAGTGACCACGGTGCCTTCGGCGGCGGTACGACCGGCTTTCTTGGCCGCCTTGAGACCCGAGCTCTTGCGCAGGTTCTCGATCGCGACATCGATGTCACCATCGGCTTCGGTCAGTGCCTTCTTGCACTCCATCATGCCAAGGCCGGTACGTTCGCGCAGTTCTTTAACCTGCGAGGCGCTGATAGCTGCCATGAGAATTCACCTCTGAAAGGATGCTTGAGAGTTAAACACGCTACACGCTAGCAGGGCTTTGTGACCCTTTCGCGGAAGCGCGGCGCCGGTTTCAAGCCCGGCGTGAATCTGCCCGCCAAGCGGGAAAAAGGGGGCCGGGGCCCCCTTAACGCGATGCGGCGCGACTGCCGCCGCACCCGTCGACGCCTTACTCGGCGGCGGCGTCGGCGGAAGCCTGCTCGTCGGTCACTTCGACGAACTCGTCCGGACGACCTTCCTTGGCACGACCACACGCGTCGGCGATCGCCTTCACGTAGATCTGGATCGCGCGGATGGAGTCGTCGTTACCCGGAATGACGTAGTCCACGCCATCGGGGTTGGAGTTGGTGTCGACCACGCCGATGACCGGGATGCCCAGCTTGTTGGCTTCGTTGATCGCGATACGCTCGTGGTCAACGTCGATCACGAACAGCGCGTCCGGCAGGCCGCCCATGTTCTTGATACCGCCGATGGAGCGCTCGAGCTTTTCCTGCTCGCGCGTGGCCATCAGGACTTCTTTCTTGGTCAGCTTCTCGAACGTACCGTCTTCGCGCATGGTTTCAAGATCGCGCAGACGCTTG
This sequence comes from Halomonas sp. 707D7, assembly GCF_024158715.1. Classification (GTDB taxonomy): domain Bacteria; phylum Pseudomonadota; class Gammaproteobacteria; order Pseudomonadales; family Halomonadaceae; genus Vreelandella. The sequence continues at coordinate 4,115 of NZ_JAMZBC010000029.1, forward strand.
ATGGACTGGCGAATGGTCTTGAAGTTGGTCAGCATGCCGCCCAGCCAGCGATGGTTGACGAACGGCTGGTTGACGCGATTGGCTTCTTCTTTGATGATCTTGCTGGCGCTGCGCTTGGTACCAACGAACAGAATCTTGTTGTTGGACGACGCCATCTTCTCGACCACGTCGATCGCTTCGTTCAGCGCCGGCAGGGTGTGCTCGAGGTTGATGATGTGGATCTTGTTGCGCGCGCCGAAGATGAACTTGCTCATCTTCGGGTTCCAGTACTTGGTCTGGTGACCGAAGTGGGCGCCCGCTTTGAGCAGGTCACGCATGTTGACGTGTTGTGCCATGGTAAAACTCCTGAAACTCGGGTTAGGCCTCCACGCACCCCATGGATCCGACCGGTGGACTCAGCGCCATCGAGGCACCTTGCGAGACCAGCGGCACCCGGGACCATGTGCCGGTGCATGTGTGTTTTCAAGGCTTGCAGTTCGGCGCCGCCTCTAGCGACGCCCTCAAGTGAGCCTCACTGCCTTCTTTATTCCGCCGGGGCAGGATCGAAGATTGCAGGAAAGCGCGCGGCTTTATACCATAGATCATTGCCAAGATGAAGCCGCACCCGCCGAGTTTGGGCCACTTTGCGGCTTCACGCCGATTCAACACGCCATATCGAGACTTCATGAACGTTCCCATCAAGACAGCGGAAGAAATCGAGAAGATGCGCGAAGCCGGTCGCCAGGCGGCGGCGGTTTTCGAGATGATCACCCCCTTCGTGACCGCCGGCGTCAGCACCGGCGAGATCGACAAGCGCTGTCACGACTTCATCGTCAACGAGCTCGGCTCGGTCCCCGCCACGCTCGGCTACCACGGCTACACCCACTCCTCCTGCACCTCGATCAACCACGTGGTGTGTCATGGCTTCCCGGACTTCGACAAGACCCTGAAGAACGGCGACATCATGAACCTCGACATCACCGTGAAGACGCCGGACGGCTACCACGGCGACTCCAGCATGATGTTCGTCATCGGCGAGACCATCCAGGGCGAGCGGCTCTGCCGCGTGACCCAGGAGTGTCTCTACAAGAGCATTGCCGAGGTCAAGCCCGGCGTTCGCCTCTCGGCCCTCGCCCGGGTGATCCAGAAGCACGCCGAAGGCCACGGCTACTCGGTGGTGCGCGACTTCTGCGGCCACGGCATCGGTGCGGACTTCCACGAGGACCCGCAGTTTCTGCACTACGACGGCTACGCCCCCTCCGCCGACATCGCCCTCGAGCCCGGCATGTGCTTCACCATCGAACCGATGATCAACGTGGGCGGCTACAAGACCAAGGTGCTGCGCGATGGCTGGACCGCAGTGACCAAGGACAAGAGCCTCTCCGCCCAGTGGGAGCACACGCTGCTGGTCACCGAGACCGGCGTCGAGGTGCTGACCGCGCGCAGCGACGAAGACTTCAGCTTCTTGAACTGATGCTTCTCCACCACCACCGGTTCGAGCCGGACACCACGCTTTTCGACCTCGCGGCGTTTCGCGCGGAACTCGCAGGCTCGCGCTCCCCCATCGCGCCGTTCAAGGCCGCGCTCAGGGAGATCCAGGCGCGGCTCGACGAGCGCTTTCGCGCCGGCGCCGACATTCGCGATCTGGTGCGCGGGCGCGCCTGGTATCTCGACCAGCTTCTGGCCATCGCCTGGGAGCGGCACGCCTGGCCGGACGACGGGATCGCCCTGATCGCCGTCGGCGGGTACGGGCGCGGCGAGCTGCACCCGCACTCCGACGTCGACCTTCTGCTGCTGCTGGAGCAGGACGACGACAGCGCCTACCGCGAGCCGCTCACCGCCTTCGTCACCTTCCTGTGGGACATCGGCCTCGAGATCGGCCACAGCGTGCGCTCTCTGGATGACTGCGAGCGCGAGGCGAACGCCGACGTCACGGTGATCACCAACCTGCTCGAATCGCGCCTGATCAGCGGGCCAGAGCGGCTTCGCGACGCCATGCGCGAAAGGCTCTCGCCGGAGCACGTCTGGCCGGCGGATCGCTTCTTCGAGGCCAAGTGGCAAGAGCAGATCAGCCGCCACTACCGCTACAACAACTCCGAGTATCACCTCGAGCCGAACTTGAAAAGCTCGCCGGGCGGGCTTCGCGACATCCAGATGATCGGCTGGGTGGCCAAGCGCCACTTCGACACCGAGCAGTACGTCGACATCGTCGCCCGCGGCTTCATGAACGACGCCGAGCTTCGAATCCTGAGCCAGGGCCAGGCGTTTCTGTGGCAGGTGCGCTATGCGCTGCACATGCTCACCGACCGCGCCGAGGATCGCCTGCTGTTCGATCATCAGCGCACCATCGCCGGGATGTTCGGCTTCAAGGACACCCCTGAGCGCCTCGCCGTCGAGCAGTTCATGAAGCGCTACTACCGCCACGTGACGGCACTCGCCGGGCTCAACGACATGCTGCTCCAGCACTTCGACGAGGTGATCCTGCGCGCGCGCGAGAAGCTCGAGACGGTCAGGCTCAACGAGCGCTTCGAGACCAAGGGCGGCTACATCCAGGTGCGCTCGCGAACGCTGTTTCGCGACCACCCCGAGGCGATGCTCGAGCTGTTTCTGCTGATGGCCCGGCACCCCGAGATCGAGGGCGTGCGCGCCGACACCATCCGGCTGATTCGCGATCACCGCCACCAGATCGACGACCATTACCGGGAAGATCCGCGCCACCAGCGCCTGTTCATGGCGATCCTGCGCGCGCCGGGCAACGTGCCGCGCCAGCTCAGACGCATGAACCGCTACGGCATCCTCGGCAAGTACCTGCCGGAGTTCGGCCGCGCAGTGGGGCTGATGCAGCACGACCTGTTCCATATCTACACCGTCGATGCCCACACCCTGCGCCTGCTCAAGTTCCTGCACGGGTTCCGAAAGCCCGAGGCGCGCGCGGATTTCCCGGTCGCGGCCACGCTGATCCACCAGTTGCCCCGGCTCGATCTTTTGTGGATCGCCGGCCTCTTCCACGACATCGGCAAGGGCCGCGGCGGCGATCACTCGGAGATCGGCGCGCTCGACGTCGAGCAGTTCTGCCGCCGCCACCACGTCTCCCAGCACGACACCAACCTGGTGAAGTGGCTGGTGGAGCACCACCTCTTGATGTCGATGACCGCGCAGAAACGCGACATCAGCGACCCGGACGTGATTCGCGACTTCGCCCGCGTGGTGCGCAACGACACCCGGCTGGATTATCTTTACGTGCTCACCGTGGCGGACATCAACGCCACCAACCCGACGCTGTGGAACGGCTGGCGAGCCTCGCTTTTGCGCCAGCTCCACGCCGAGACCAAGCGGGCGCTGCGCCGCGGGCTCGAGAATCCGCCGGATCGCGACGACTGGGTGCGCGAGACCCGCACGGAGGCGCGCTCGCTGCTTTCGAGCCTGGGCGTCGATCAGCGCCAGATCGATGCGCTGTGGGAGTCGCTCGGCGAGGACTACTTCCTGCAGTACGCGCCGAGCGAAATCGTCTGGCAGACCCAGGGCATCCTCGCCCACGAGGGCTCCACGCTTCCGCTGGTGCTGATCAGCGCGCCCACCGAGGACATGGCCGAAGGCGGCACCAAGGTGTTCATCCACACCCGCTCGGTGGACGACCTGTTCGCCGCCACCGCCGCGGCCATGGAGCAGCTGGGGCTGTCGATCCACGACGCGCGCATCGCCACCTCCCACAACGACTGGACGCTCAACACCTTCATCGTGCTCGACAGCCACGGCCAGCCGATCCGCGAGCCCGACCGCATCGAGGAGATGCGCCGGCACCTGGTCGAGGAGCTCGACGACCCGGACGACTACCCGGAGATCGTCACCCGCCACACGCCGCGCCAGCTCAAGCACTTCAAGGTGCCCACCGACGTGCTGATCGAGCAGGACCCGGCCAACGAGCGCACCCTGCTCGAGCTCACCGCCCCCGACCGCCCGGGACTTCTGGCCCGGGTCGGGCGCATCTTCATGGAGCAGGACATCGCGCTCTCGGCGGCCAAGATCGCCACCCTCGGCGAGCGGGTCGAGGACGTCTTCTTCATCACCACCAAGGCCGGCGAGCCGCTCACCGATCCGGCGCGCCAGCAGGAGCTGCGTCAGCGGCTGATCGAGGTGCTGAGCGTCTGACCGCAAGGCCTGCCCTAGGCGCGGGTTTGAGGTGCCCGGAGGGCTTGCTTATAATCGCTGACTCACTCGACGCGCCTTCGCGCGGCCCGGCCCATCGACGGACACGCCATGAACCCCGATCTCAACGCCCTGCACCCCTATCCGTTCGAGAAGCTCTCGGCGCTGAAAAAGGGCCTGACCCCGCCCGCCGGGCTCGACGCCATCGCCCTGACCATCGGCGAGCCGCAGCACGCTCCGTACCCTGAGGCGCTGGCAGCCCTCGTCGCCCACCAGCACGAGATGGCCCGCTACCCGGCGACCAACGGATTGGCCGAGCTTCGCCAGGCCATCGCCGACTGGGCGGTATCGCGCTTCGCGCTCGAATCGCTCGATGCCGAGCGCGAGGTGATCCCGGTCAACGGCACCCGCGAGGCGATCTTCGCCTTCGTGCAGGCCGCCCTGGATCGCACCCGCGCCGCCAAGGTGGCGGTCCCCAACCCCTTCTACCAGATCTACGAAGGCGCCACGCTCCTGGCCGGCGGCACGCCGCTGTATCTCGACTGCACCGCCGAGAACGGCTTTCGCCCGGATTTTTCCGCGGTCAGCGAGGCGACCTGGCAGGACGTGCAGATCGTGTTCCTCTGCTCGCCGGGCAACCCGACCGGCGCGGTCACCACGATGGAGGAGTTCAAGGCGCTGATCAAACTCGCCGACGAGCACGACTTCATCATCGCCTCGGACGAGTGCTACTCGGAGCTCTACCTCGACGAGGCCACACCGCCGCCGGGTCTTCTACAGGCCTGTGCCGAGCTCGGCCGTAAGGACTTTCGCCGCTGCGTGGTGTTCCACTCGCTCTCCAAGCGCTCCAACCTGCCGGGGCTGCGCTCCGGGTTCGTCGCCGGCGACGCCGCGCTCCTCGCCCCCTTCAAGCGCTACCGCACCTACCACGGCTGCGCGATGTCGCTGCCCCTTCAGCGCGCCTCCATCGCGGCCTGGCAGGACGAGGCGCACGTGCGCGCCAACCGCGACGCCTATCGCGAGAAGTTCGCGGCGGTGACCGAGGTCCTGGCGCCGGTGATGGATTTTCCCGCTCCAGAAGCGAGCTTCTACCTCTGGCCCGCCGTGCCCGGCGGCGACGACGTCGCCTTCACCCAGCGGCTTTATCAAGAGGAGCACGTGAGCGTGCTGCCGGGAAGCCTCATGGGCCGCGACAACGCCCAGGGCGTCAACCCCGGTGCCGGGCGGCTGCGCCTGGCGCTGGTGGCGGAGCTCGAGCCGACGCTCGAAGCGGCCCGGCGCCTGCGCCGCATGATCGAGCGCGGCTAGAGCGCCCACTACCATTACACCCGCGGAGGCCCCATGCTGACACTCTACAAGATCGACACCTGCGACACCTGCCGCAAGGCGCGCCGCGCCCTCGACGAGAAAGGGCTGGCCTACAAGACCCATGACCTTCGCAAGGATGGGCTGTCGGCGAGCTTGCTCGAGCATATCCTCGCGCAGGTGCCGCTTTCCAAGGCGATCAACAAGCGCAGCAAGACCTGGCGCGAGCTCTCTGCCGAGCAGAAGGAGAACCTCGATGCCACCTCGGCGCGCCGGCTTCTGCTCGAGCACCCGACGCTGCTCAAGCGCCCGCTGCTCGAACTCGATAGCCAGACCCTCCTGGTCGGCTATCAAGAGGGCGACTACGACGACCTCACCCCGTAACCGAACACCTCCCCACTGATGATTTGAAAGGAAGACGCTTTATGCTGAGCTTCGCGCTTGGAATCGGCACGCAGAACACCCAAGGCGACTGGCTGGAAATCTACTACCCGGCCCCGCTTCTCGACCCCGACGCCGCCCTCGTGGCAGCCGCGCAGAAGGTGCTCGACGCCCCGGCCGGCACCCAGGCGGTGAGCTTTCTGCCCGAGCAGTGCCAGGCGCTGGCGGCGGCGCTGGGCGAGGCCAGCCACCCCGAGCAGGCAGCCATCGCCGAGGCGCTGGCCGACAGCAAGCGCCCGCTGGTGGCCATGTTCATCGACACCGACCAGGCGCCGCAGAGCGTGCCCGAGGTGTATCTCAAACTGCACCTCTTGTCGCACCGCCTGGTCAAGCCCCACGGTATCGACCTGACCGGCATGTTCGGCCTGCTGCGCAACGTCGCCTGGACGAGCGAAGGCGCCATCGACATCGAGGAGCTGACCGAACGCCGCCTGAAGGCGCGCCTGGCCGGTCGCCCGCTCTCCGTGGACTGCGTCGACAAGTTCCCCAAGATGACCGACTACGTGGTGCCCACCGGCATCCGCATCGGCGACACCGCCCGCGTGCGCCTGGGGGCGTATCTGGGGGAAGGCACCACGGTGATGCACGAGGGCTTCGTCAACTTCAACGCCGGCACCGAAGGCCCGGGCATGATCGAGGGGCGCATCTCGGCGGGCGTGTTCGTCGGCAAGGGGTCGGATCTCGGCGGCGGCTGCTCGACCATGGGCACGCTCTCCGGCGGTGGCAACATCGTCATCAAGGTGGGCGAAGGCTGCTTGATCGGCGCCAATGCCGGCATCGGCATTCCGCTCGGTGACCGCTGCACCGTGGAAGCCGGGCTCTACGTCACCGCCGGCACCAAGATCACCCTGCTCGACGACGCCAGAAACGAGGTCAAGACCGTCTCCGGGCGCGAACTCGCCGGCCAAAACGATCTGCTCTTGCGCCGCAACTCGCAGACCGGCCGGGTGGAGTGCCTGACCAACAAGAGCGCCGTGGCGCTGAACGAGGCGCTGCATGCCCATAACTGAGCCCGAAGGCTTGTCGCCGACCCTGGCGCTGGCCTTCGATCTGTTGAACCGCGCCTCGGTCACGCCGGACGACGAGGGCTGCCAGGCGGTGTTGATCGAGCGCCTGGCGGCGCTCGACTTCCACATCGAGCGTCTGCGCTTCGGCGACGTCGAGAATTTCTGGGCGGTGCGCGGCCACCACGGCCCGGTGCTGGCCTTTGCCGGCCATACCGACGTGGTGCCGAGCGGCCCGCACACGAGCTGGGAGTTCCCGCCGTTCTCGCCCTGCATCGATGACGACGGCATGCTGTGCGGACGCGGCGCCGCCGACATGAAAGGCAGCCTCGCGGCGATGGTCACCGCCGTCGAGCGCTTCGTCGAGCGCGCCCCGGAGCACGACGGGCGCATCGCCTTTCTGATCACCGCCGACGAAGAAGGCCCGGCCATCGACGGCACCCGCGCGGTGGTCGAGCATCTGCGCGAGCGCAACGAGCGGCTGGACTACTGCATCGTCGGCGAGCCCTCCTCCACCGCCACCCTTGGTGACGTGATCAAGAACGGCCGGCGCGGCTCGCTCGGCGGGGTGCTGCACGTCAAGGGCGTGCAGGGCCACGTCGCCTACCCGCACCTGGCGAACAACCCCATCCACCAGGCACTGCCGGCGCTGGACGCACTTACCCGCGAGCACTGGGACGCAGGCAACGACTTCTTCCCGGCGACCAGCTTCCAGATCTCCAACTTTCGCGCCGGCACCGGGGCCACCAACGTGATTCCCGGCGAGATCGAAGTGGTGTTCAACTTCCGCTACTCGACCGAGGTGACCTGCGAGCAGCTGAAGGCGCGCACCGAGGCGATCCTCGACGCCCACGGGCTCGACGCCCACGTCGAGTGGACGCTCAACGGCGAGCCGTTTCTCACCGCCGAGGGCGCGCTGGTCGACGCCGTGGTCACCGGGGTGGAAGCGGTCACCGGGCAGCGGCCTATGCTCTCGACCAGCGGCGGTACCTCGGACGGACGCTTCATCGCCACGCTCGGCGCCCAGGTGGTGGAGCTCGGTCCCTTGAACGACACCATCCACAAGGTGAACGAGCGCGTGCGCGCCGAGGATCTCGAGGCACTCAGCCGTATCTACGAGGCCACGCTGGAGGCACTGTTCACACCGGCAGGGAGCCCGCCATGAGCGAACGCTTTCCGGATATCGAGGTGTATCTGAAAACCGTCGACCAGGACAACCTCGACGCATGGCTCGGCCAGACGCTTGCGACGAGTGCTCTGGCGCCGGCGGGCAAGGGCAAGTGGAAGGCGCGCGGGCGACACCTCGATCACGACGTGCCGATCCTGCTGGTGGAGAAGGCCGCCGACGGCTTCGCGAGCCTCTGGTTCGACAGCCCCCATACGCCTTGGGAGGACGACCGCGCCTGTGCGCAGGCCGTCGCGAAGGCCTTGGGCGTGGAAGTGCGCTGCTCGCTGGGCGGCTGGCACCCGGGCGACGATCCGGACGCCTTCTGGCAGGTGCTGCCGGACGGTCGCGAGCAGGCGATCACCTGGCCGGACTCCGGGCGCTGAGCGACGCCCCAACGACATCGGCCCCGCAGAGCGGGGCCGATGGCAGGGAGCGAGTCGTCTAAGCGAACTAGGACTCGATGATGCTCACGTCGTCGGCCTGCAGGCCGCGGTCGTTCTGGATCACGTGATAGCGCACGATCTGGCCCTCGGCCAGCATGCGCGGGCCACGGCCGCGAATGGCGCGAAAGTGGACGAACACGTCCTCGCCATTGTCGCGGGTGATGAAGCCGTAGCCCTTGTTGGTATTGAACCACTTCACCTCGCCCTCTTCGCGCCCGTCGTTGGGGTCGATCACGTCCTCGGGCTCCTCGTCCACCGCCGCTGCCGGCTGGCGCGCGGCAGGAACCGCACGCGCGTACTCGGCGGCGACGACCACGGGCGGTGCAAAGGCGGCCGCCGCGAGCGTGCCGACCAGCAGCATGATGAAGCTACCCAGCGCCACGGCGACATACACACCCGCCGTGCCGATGATGGCGAGTTCCGCCAGCCACTGCTCGGCGAGCGGCGCGTCGGTCAGATGAACGAGACCGGCCAGCAGCAGCGGCGTGGGCGCGGCGAGCAACACACTGATCAATAAACAGCGAACAACAACTTTTGGGTTCATAGATGTTAAAAGCTCTCTTGTTGTAGAAGTACCAAACAAAGGAAAATACTCGAAGCGATTATAGCAACCCCTCTCATTGGCGATAAATGCTGATGCGAACTCGATTTAAACCACACGCCGGCCACGCCCGGTCACCCCGAGCCTGCCCGACGAGGAAACGATCTTATCATGCCCGATGACGCCACGCCCGCCACGCTCGACCAACGTCTCGAGGCGCTGGAAACCAGGCTCGCCTACCAAGAGCACTGGCTGGACACCCTGGATCAGGCCGTCGCCCAGCAGGAGCGCCGGCTCGACAAGCTCGAACAGCTCAGCGCCCTGATGCGCGAACGGCTACGGGAACAGCACCAGGCACTGAGCGCCCAGAACGACGGCGGGGCACATCGCCTGGAAGACGACGTGCCCCCGCACTATTGAGCTGTCGGTGACGTTGATAGCGACACCGAGCGCGGCTCGTCAGATCACTCGGCCTCGTTCACCACGGCGGCGCCGTACAGGCGCCGGTACTCCTCGGGCAGGCGCTTGGGGCGACCGGTGGAGAGCGCCACGCAGGCAAAGCGCGTGCGGGCGGCGAGCAGTGTGCAGGCATCACCCACGCGCTTGAGCTCGAAGCGCCGGGTGAGGCTCGTGCGCCCGTCGCAGGCGACGATCCAGGTGGCCAGCACCAGCGCGTCACCAGCGAAGGCCGGGGCGAGGTAATCGAGCTCGTGGCGGTGCACCACCATCGCCCGGTCGAGCGCCCGGTAACGGGCGAGATCCAGTCCCAGCGCCTCGGAGTGGGCCCAGCTGATCTGCTCGACCCAGCGCAGGTATTCGCCGTTGTTGACGTGCCCGAACGCATCGATCGCCGTCTCCTCGACGGCGATCTCGAGGGTGAAGGGCGTCGGCAGACTCCACTGCATGGGCGCTCCTTGCAAACTCATGAGGCAGGATCAGTCGCGATAGACGCGCACGCCCAGCGCCTTGAGGTAGGCGGTTTCGGGAATCGCCGGGTGCACCGGGTGATCCGGTCCCTGGTGGCCCTGGAAGATGAGCTGGCCGTGGCGGTCCTGATGGCGCACCGCGCCGCGCACCACGTCGACCAGCCGGTCGTGAGCCAGGTGCATCGAGCACGATGCCGACAGCAGCAGGCCATCGCGGCCCAGCAGGCGCATCGCCTCGCGGTTGAGCCGCGCGTAGGCGCGCTCGCCGTTGGGGATGTCCTTGCGCTTCTTGATGAACGCCGGCGGGTCAAGGATCACCACGTCGAACTGCTCGCCGTCGGCCTTGAGCGCGGCCAGTACATCGAAAGCATCGCCTTCGCCGATGGCGACCTGCTCCTGCACGCCGTTGAGCTCGGCGTTGCGCGCCACCTGCTCGAGCGCCTTGTTCGATGCGTCCACGCAGAGCACCTCGGAGGCGCCGCTGGCCGCGGCCTGCACGCCCCAGCCGCCCACGTAGCTGAACACGTCGAGCACCCGCTTGCCCGCCACCTGGGCGTTGAGCCAGGCACGGTTGACGCGGTGGTCATAGAACCAGCCGGTCTTCTGACCGTCGAGCACCGGCACCGCGAAGCGCACGCCGTTCTCCTCGATCAGCACCTCGTCGGGAAGCACGCCCTTGGCGATTTCGACCTGGGCTTCCAGCCCCTCCTGGCGACGCCCGCCGGTGTCGTTGCGGAACACGATCACCTCGGGCTTGATCACCTTCTCGAGCGCGTCGACGATCTCGTCGGCCAGCGCCTGCATGCCGGCAGTGTTGAGCTGCACCACCAGCACGTCGCCGAAACGGTCGATGACCAGCCCCGGCAGCAGGTCGCCTTCGCCGTGGATCAGGCGGTAGAAAGGCTTGTCGAACATCCGCTGGCGCAGCGCCAGCGCCTGGTTGAAGCGGTGGACGAACAGCGAGCGGTCCAGGCGCATCTCCGGATCGCGGGACATGATGCGCGCGCTGATCAAGGAGTGCGGGTTGACGTAGGCGACCCCCAGGGCCTTGCCATTGGAGGCCTCGATCAACGCGGCCTCGCCGGCGGCGAACTCCTTGAGCGGGGTCGCCTTGGTATCCACCTCGTTGGAGTAGATCCACAGATGCCCCGCCTTCAGGCGGCGGTCGGCATTCTTGTTCAAGCGCAGGCGTTGGGTCACAGGTCTCTCCAAAAGCATCGGCAAAGCATGAGGTTGAGTTTAACGCTGGCAGCCCGGACAGAAAACACTCGCCCGCTGGCCCAGGGTAATACGCTTGAGCAGCGTGTGGCAGCGCGGGCAGGGCTGGTCGTGACGCCCGTAGACGTTGAGCCGCTGGGCGAAGTAGCCGGGCTCGCCCTGGCCGCTGACGAAGTCGCGAAGGGTCGTGCCGCCTTGGGTGATCGCGGCGGCCAGCACCTCCTTGACCGCCGTCGCCAGGTGATCGTAGCGCGCCCGCGAGATGCGCCCGGAACTTCGCCGCGGGTCGATCCCGGCGATGAACAGCGCCTCGGTGGCGTAGATGTTGCCCGCCCCGACCACCACCTTGTTGTCCATCAGAAACGGCTTGACCGCCACCCGCTTGCCGCGCGACAGCCGGTAGAGCCACTCGCCGTCGAAGGCGTCGCTCAGGGGCTCCGGGCCCAGGTGAACGAGGCGCGGGTCCCGGGTGTCGTCACCTCGCTGCCAGTCGACGAAGCCGAAGCGGCGCGGATCGTGGTAGCGAAGCACCACGCCCTCGTCGGTGACCACGTCGACGTGATCGTGCTTCTTGGGCGTGTCGCCCACCCGGGCGATGCGCAGGCTGCCGGACATGCCCAGGTGCCAGAGCAGCGTCCCCTGCCCTTCGATCGGCAGGCGCAGGTACTTGGCCCGCCGCGTGATCGAACCGACCCGGGCCCCCACCAGGCGCGCCTCGAAATCTTCCGGCACCGGCACCCGCAGGCGGCGGTTGCGCACGCGCACTTCGGTGATCTCGCGCCCTTCGAGGTAAGGGGCGATGCCGCGACGGGTGGTCTCGACCTCGGGCAACTCGGGCATGGGGGCACCTCATGATGGCCATCGATCATGACGGTGGCGTGGCGTCTCGCCACGCCGAATGTACAAATACAGATATGCAAATACAGATATACAAATACAAAGACCCGGCTTTCAGGGCCGGGTCTTCGACAGGCGCTCGCCTGCGGTGAAAGCCGATCGTGCAACCGAGGTTACTTGATCTTGGCTTCCTTGTAGATCACGTGCTTGCGAACCACCGGATCGTACTTCTTGAACTCGAACTTGTCGGGGGTGTTCCGCTTGTTCTTGTCGGTGGTGTAGAAATGGCCGGTACCGGCGCTGGATACCAGACGAATCTTGTCGCGCATGGTTCAATCTCCCAGAATAGGTCGCTAACGGATGGCGTTGAGCGTGCTTAGATGGCGTCGCCGCGCTTGCGGATGTCGGCCAGCACGGTTTCGATGCCTTTCTTGTCGATGATGCGCATGCCCTTGGAAGAGACGCGCAGCTTCACGAAACGGTTCTCGGATTCGACCCAGAAACGGTGCGTGTGCAGGTTCGGCAAGAAACGACGACGTGTCTTACGCTGGGAGTGTGAAACGTTGTTACCAGTTACCGGACGCTTGCCGGTAACCTGACATACTTTGGACATGAGAGCCTCCAACCGCTTGGCCAGGGTATAAGCCTGAGTGTTCAAAACTGTCGGGCAAACCGGAAGGGAGGGAGTCGACGCAGTTAAGGCCTAGCTGTACCCAGATCCGTTATTCAACCCAAGTTTAAAGGTGGCACTTTATACCAGAGCGACCACCCGGCGGCAAGCAAAAGCGTGCCCAAAGCGGCAAAAAGACCCGCTTGGCGGTCGAACGTCCGGCTTTTGGTTACAGCCAGCCGCGCTCGGCAAAAGAGATCACATCGGCATCGCCCACCACGAAGTGGTCGAGCACGCGCACGTCGAAAAGCCCCAGCGCCTGGCTCAGGCGTTCGGTGATTCGCCTATCGGCGTCGCTTGGCTCGGCCACCCCGGAGGGGTGGTTGTGCGCCAGGATCACGGCCCCGGCGTTGAGCTCGAGAGCGCGCTTGGCGACGTCGCGCGGATAGACCGATGCGCTGTCCAGTGTACCGCGAAACAGCGCCTCGTAGCGAATGATTCGATGCTGGGTATCCAGAAACAGTACCGCGAACTCCTCGTGGCCGAGGTGTCTGAGCTGCGAGCGCAGGTAGTGGCGCACCAGCGCCGGCGAGGTCAAGGCGTTGCCCCGGGCGAGCTGGGCGGCCAGGTGGCGCCGCGAGAGCTCGAGGGTCGCCTGGAGCTGGGCGAACTTTGCCGCGCCCAGCCCGTGGGCCTGGCAGAAGGCGCTCTGGTTCGCCTCCAGCAAGGGGCGCAGGCCGCCGAAACGGGACAGCAGATCGCGGGCCAGGTCCACCGCCGAGCGGCCCTTCACGCCGACGCGCAGAAAGATCGCCAGAAGCTCCGCGTCTGAGAGCGCCTGGGCACCCAGCGTCAGCAGTTTTTCCCGCGGGCGCTCGCCCTCGGGCCAGTGATTGATCCCCATCGCCTCCCCCATTGCCGAACCAAACCTCGATGCTCACCATACCTAGCCTAGAAGGCGGCGGTCGAATCTGCCAAAAGAGGCGCCCGAATGGTATGGTGAGCACCTTTGGAGCGGGCCCGGCGCCCGGCTCGAGCGGGTCTCATCGTGGAGTGAACATGGCTTCGAACCAGGCATGGCCAAGCGCATCCCTTGTCGGCAAGCGCATCCTTCTCGGCGTCAGTGCCGGCATCGCCGCCTACAAGAGCGCCCAGATCGTCCGGCTGATCAAGCAGGCCGGCGGCGAGGTGCGCGTGGTGATGACCGACGGCGCCCAGGCGTTCATCACGCCGCTCACCCTGCAGGCGCTTTCCGGCGAGGCGGTGCGCACGTCGCTTCTGGACCCGGCGGCGGAAGCCGGCATGGGCCATATCGAGCTCGCCCGCTGGGCGGACGCGCTGCTCGTCGCCCCGGCCACGGCGGATCTGATCGCCCGCCTCGTCCACGGCCTAGCGGATGACCTGCTCACCACCTTGAGCCTGGCCTGCGAGGCGCCCCGGCTGATCGCCCCGGCCATGAACCAGGCGATGTGGCGCCACCCGGCGAGCCGTCGCAACGCCGCCCTGCTCAATGAGGATGGCTGGCAGGTGATCGGCCCCGCCGCCGGCGAGCAGGCCTGCGGCGATGTCGGCCCCGGGCGCATGAGCGAACCCGAGGCGATCGTCGAGGCCCTCGCCCGGCGTCTCGCCCCACCATTGGAGACGCCCCGCCCGCGCGCGGTGATCACCGCCGGCCCTACCCGGGAGGCGCTCGACCCGGTGCGCTATCTCTCCAACCACAGCTCCGGCAAGATGGGCTACGCGCTGGCCGCCGCCGCCGTCGAGGCGGGCTTCGACACCACCCTGATCAGCGGCCCGGTCGATCTGGCCACCCCGCCGGGTGTCACCCGCATCGACGTGGAGAGTGCGCTTGAGATGCATGAGCAGGCGCTGCGTCTCGCACCAAAGGCGGCCCTGTTCATCGGCTGCGCCGCCGTGGCCGACTACCGCGCCGAGCAGACCGCCGAGCACAAGCTCAAGAAGGTGGATGAAGGCGACACGCTCACCCTGACCCTCACCAAGAACCCTGACATCATCGCGGACGTTGCCGCCCTCGCGCCTGGCGAGCGCCCTTTCGTGGTGGGCTTTGCCGCCGAGACCCGAGACGTTTCCCGCTACGCCACCGACAAGCTCGCCCGCAAGAACCTCGATCTCGTGGTGGCCAACGACGTGGCGCGCCAGGGCCTCGGTTTCGGCAGCGACGACAACGCCGCGACGCTTGTCTGGCGCACCCCGGCGGGCATCGAGAGTCTCGATGCAAAGGCGCAGCCCAAGCGTGCACTGGCGCGCCTGATCATCGACCACGCCCTTACATTGACCGTCAACCCCGATGGAGCCGCTCCATGAGCCTTACCGCGTCACAGCGCACCCTGAAGTGCAGGGTGCTCGACGAACGCCTGCACGACTACCTTCCCACCTACGGCTCCGCCGGCGCCGCCGGCATGGACCTGCGCGCGCTGCTCGACGCGCCGCTGACGCTGGCTCCCGGCGAGTGCCAGCTGGTGCGCACCGGCCTTGCCATCCACATCGAGGACCCGACCCTGGCCGGCGTGATCCTGCCCCGCTCGGGGCTCGGCCACAAGCACGGCATCGTGCTCGGCAACCTGGTGGGGCTGATCGACTCGGACTACCAGGGCGAACTCAAGATCTCGGTGTGGAACCGCGGTCAGGAGAGCTTCACCCTCGAGCCCTTCGAGCGTCTCGCCCAGTACGTGCTGGTCCCGGTGGTCCAGGCCAGCCTCGAGATCGTCGAGAGCTTCGAGCACAGCGCGCGCGGCGACGGCGGCTTCGGCAGCACCGGGCGCGGCTGAGCCCTTTCCCTTCGGCTGACTTCAGGAGTCGCCCATGACGGTACCCGCTTCGATATTTCGCGCCTACGACATTCGCGGCGTGGTGGACGACACCCTCACCGAGGCGGGCACCGCCCTGATCGGCCGTGCGATCGGCAGCGAGGCAATCGCGCGCGGCGAGCGTGCGGTGATCGTCGCCTTCGACGGCCGCCTCTCCGGGCCCCGGCTCAAGGCGGCGCTGATCACGGGATTGACGAGCACCGGGGTCGAGGTGATCGACATCGGCCGGGTGCCCACCCCGGTGCTCTACTTCGCCACCCACACCCTCGGCGAGACCCGCTCCGGAGTGATGATCACCGGCAGCCACAACCCGCCGGAGTACAACGGCTTCAAGATCGTGCTCGGCGGCGAGACGCTCTCCAACGCCGCCATCACCGCGCTCTACGAGCGCATCAGCCGAGGCGAACTCGTCGAGGGTGAAGGCCGCTGCCGCAAGGTCGACGTGCGCGCCGCTTATCTGGAGCGCATTCTTGGCGACGTGAGCGTGAAGCGCCCGCTGCACGCGGTGGTGGACTGCGGCAACGGCGTGGCCGGCGAACTCGGCCCCGCGCTCGTTCGCCGCCTGGGCGTGACGACCACGCCGCTGTTCAACGAGATCGACGGCCACTTCCCGAATCACCACCCGGACCCGGGCAAGCCGGAGAACCTGGTCGCGCTGATCGACGAGGTCGAACGGACCGGCGCGGACATCGGGCTCGCCTTCGATGGCGACGGCGACCGCCTGGGCGTGGTGACCCCGCGCGGGCGCATCATCTACCCGGATCACCTGCTCGCGGTGTTCGCCACCGACCTGCTCGAGCGCCAGCCGGGCGCCACGGTGATCTTCGACGTCAAGTGCAGCCGCACCCTGGCCCGGGTGATCAGCGAGGCCGGCGGCGAGCCCGAGATGTGGCGCACCGGCCACTCGCTGATCAAGGCCCGCATGCGCGAGACCGGCGCGCAGCTTGCCGGCGAGATGAGTGGACATATCTTCTTCAAGGAGCGCTGGTACGGTTTCGACGACGGCCTCTACGCCGCCGCCCGGCTGCTCGAGATCCTCACCGGTTGCGAGGAAGATGCGGATGCGCTGTTCGAGCGTTTTCCCCAGGAAATCAGCACCCCGGAAATCAACCTGGCGGTGCCGGACGAAGAAAAGTTCGCCATGATCGAAGCGCTTGCCAGGGTCGGCGACTTCGGCGAAGGTATCAAGACCACCCTCGACGGCCTTCGCGTGGACTACCCGCAGGGCTTCGGGCTGTGCCGGGCGTCGAACACGACGCCGGCGCTGGTGCTTCGCTTCGAAGGGGAAAGCGAAGCGGCATTGAACGAGATAAAGGCGCGCTTCGCCGCCGCGCTCGCCAAGGCGGCGCCGACGCTCGATATCACCGCGCTGCACTGAGTGCGCGGATCGCGTGCGCCGCCATTAAAAGATAAAAGCCAAGGGATAACGCAATGAATCCAGAAAGCCGCGACCCGAAGGTCGTCGTGGAAGTGCTGTCAGAGGCGCTTCCCTACATCCAGCAGTTCTCCGGCAAGACCGTGGTCGTCAAGTACGGCGGCAACGCCATGACCGAAGACGCCCTGATCGACTCCTTCGCCCGCGACATCGTGCTGATGAAGGAGGTCGGCATCAACCCGGTGGTGGTGCACGGCGGCGGCCCGCAGATCGGTAGTCTCCTCGAGAAGCTCAACATCGAGTCGCGTTTCGTCAACGGCATGCGCGTCACCGACGCCCAGACCATGGACGTGGTGGAGATGGTGCTGGGGGGGCTGGTCAACAAGAGCATCGTCAACCTGATCAACCAGTGCGGCGGCAAGGCGATCGGCCTGACCGGCAAGGACGGCGCCCAGATCCGCGCCCGCCAGCTCAAGGTCGAGCACAAGACACCGGAGATGACCGCCCCGGAGATCATCGACATCGGCCACGTCGGCGAGGTGGAGTCGATCTCCACCGACCTGATCGAGATGCTCGCCGCTCGCGACTTCATCCCGGTGATCGCCCCGATCGGCGTCGACGCCGAGGGTCACAGCTACAACATCAACGCCGACCTGGTCGCCGGCAAGCTCGCCGAGGCGCTGTGTGCCGAGAAGCTGATGCTTCTGACCAACGTGGCGGGCCTGATGAACGGCGCAGGCGACGTGCTCACGGGGCTGACCACCGCCCAGGTGGACGGCCTGATCGAGGACGGCACCATCTACGGCGGGATGCTGCCGAAGATTCGCTGCGCGCTGGAGGCGGTGAAAGGCGGCGTCAACAGCGCCCACATCATCGACGGGCGCGTGCCCCACGCGGTGCTGCTGGAAATATTCACCAACGCAGGTGTCGGCACGTTGATCAGCGACGCGAGCTAAGCGAGGGGTCACCACCATGAGCGACGACCAGAAACCTCGCCGCCGCGATCAGATCCTGCAGGCACTGGCCATCATGCTCGAGGAGGACAGCGGCAAGCGCATCACCACCGCCGCGCTCGCCCGCCAGGTCGGCGTCTCGGAAGCGGCGCTCTACCGCCACTTCCCGAGCAAGGCGCGCATGTTCGAGGGGCTGATCGATTTCATCGAGGAGAGCGTGTTCGCCCGCATCACGCGCATTCTCGAGGACAAGCCCGAGGCCGAGGCGCGCTGCGCGACGATCCTGGCGCTGCTGCTGGGCTTCGCCGAGAAGAACCCCGGCCTTGCCCGGGTGCTCGGCGGCGACGTGCTCACCGGCGAGACCGCCAGGCTCCGCCAGCGCGTCCATCAGCTCTTCGAGCGCCTGGAGACGCAGCTCAAGCAGATCCTGCGCGAGGCGGAGCTTCGCGAGGGGCTGCGCCCGAGCATCCCCGCCCCGGCGGCGGCCAATCTCTTGATCGCCCAGGCCGAAGGGCGCATCGCCCAGTACGTGCGCAGCGACTTCAAGCGCGCGCCTACCGAGTACTGGGAGGATCAGTGGGCCCTGATCTCGCGCCAGCTGCTGCGCCAGAGCGCCCAGCCCGCCTGAGCCCTTTGTGACCAGGCACGAAAAAGCCCCGGCAGTGCCGGGGCTTTTTCACGCTCGACGCGTCACTTGCCGACGTCAGGCGGCGAGCGGCTCGCCCATCTTCTGGCGCAGCTTCTTCATGGCGTTCTTCTCGAGCTGGCGAATACGCTCGGCGCTGACGCCGTAGACGTCCGCCAGATCGTGCAGGGTCGACTTGTCGTCGGTCAGCCAGCGGCGCTGCAGGATGTCCCGCGAGCGGTCATCGAGCTCGCCGAGCGCCAGCTGCAGGCGGCGGGTCGAGTCCTGCTCGAAGTCGCTGTCCTCGAGCTGGGTCGCCGGGTCCATGGAGGCATCGTCGAGGAACTGCGCCGGCGCCGGATACGGGCTCTCCTCGTCCTCGCCGGGCGAGGCGTCGAAGCCGGCATCGAAGGCCGACAGCCGCCCTTCCATGTCGCGCACGATCTCGGGCTTGACGTCGAGATCCTTGGCGATGGCGTTGACCTCGTCGTTGTTCAGCCAAGCTAGGCGCTTCTTCGCGCTGCGCAGGTTGAAGAACAGCTTGCGCTGCGCCTTGGTGGTGGCGATCTTGACGATGCGCCAGTTGCGCAGCACGAACTCGTGAATCTCGGCCTTGATCCAGTGCACCGCGAAGGAGACCAGGCGCACGCCCTGGTTGGGGTCGAAGCGCTTGACCGCCTTCATCAGCCCCACGTTGCCCTCCTGGATCAGGTCCGCCTGGGGCAGGCCGTAGCCGGAGTAGCTGCGTGCGATGTGAACCACGAAACGCAGGTGGGAAAGAACCAGGCGACGCGCCGCTTCAAGATCGCCGTCGTCGTGAAGGCGATACGCGAGCTCGCGCTCTTCTTCGACGGTGAGTACGGCGATGCCGTTGACCGCTTGAATGTAGCCGCCGAGGTCGTTACCCGGAGAAAGCTGCCCCACCGGTAGAAGACTAGTGCTCATGCAGAAGGTCTCCTTTCACCTATCTTGGTTGACCTGCTGTCGTCATCGACGTGGCCGGGTGTGGCGCGGCGCGATCGACATGGCAGTGTCGGAATGTTCGTTGTGACCATCAAATGCTTTCAAGGTTCATGTTGCCGGTTCGACCGGCGCCGCGCGCATACCCTGACTCAGCGCGGACGAATGCTGGCGAGGTGGCGCGACACCGCAAGCCATGCTCCCAACCAGCCTAGTAGTGTACTGCAAGCGAGCAAAATTGTAGAGCCCGCGACGTCCAGTTGCGGCAGGCTGAAGTCCGCTCCGTAGCTTGCCGCCAGTGCCGCCACCGGCAGCGACAGCCAGTGGTTGCCGAGCCCCAGCAGCAAGAGCGCAAGCCCCCCGCCACCGAAGCCGTACCACGCCCCGCTGTAGAGAAACGGCCGGCGCACGAAGGCGTGGGTGGCACCGATCAGCATCACCACCTCGATCTCCCGGCGCCGGCTCTCCACCGCCAGCCGGATGGTGTTGCCGACCACCAGGAGCACGCCGAAACCGAACAGCACGCCGAGCGCCAGCGCCACCCGCCGGCCGAGATTGGCCAGATGGCGAAGCCGCTCGACCCAGGCGAGATCCAGGCGCACCTCGTCCACCCCGGCCAGCCCCTCGAGCTGCCCGGCGAGCGCCTCCATGGCGGCGGGATCGACGCTTTGCGGATGGATCACGATGCTCGCCGGCAGCGGGTTCTCCTCGAGCCCCATCAGGGTATCGTCGAGACCCAGCGAGCGCTGGAACGTGGCCATGCCCTCCTCGGCGCTGATCAGGCGGGTCTCGCCGACGCCCGCCTCGGCACCGACCGCCTCCTCGATGCGTTCGGCCTGGGCCTGATCCACCGCCGGTTCCAGATAGACGGTGAGCGTGGCACTCTCGTCGAGCTCGGCATCCAGCAGCCGGGCGCTGTCGAGCGTCAGCCAGAGGGCGGCGGGCAGCACCAGGGCGATGGCGATGGCGAGCATGGTGAGCAGGCTGCCCAGCGGATGGCGCACCAGCCGCTGGAGGCTGTCGACGAGCATCGCCCGGTGATGGCGCCCCCAGGCCCGCGCCCGGCTGCCAACCCCCGGCCCGGCGGCACGCTGTTTGGGTTTGGGCTTGGGCGCGGGGGCGCGTCGGTCGGGGGCGGCGCTCGCCCGGCGACGGCTGACCGCGCCTTGGCGGCGGGAGGGCTCCGGCGGCGACGTCGGGCGCTTCATACGGCCCCCTCGTCGGCGATCAGCCGCCCGTCGCGCAGGCGCAGGATGCGGTGTTTTAGCCTGGCGATCAGCGCCAGGTCGTGACTTGCGATCATCACCGTGGTGCCGATGCGGTTGAAATCCTCGAACAGGCCCATGATGTCGGCGGACAGATGCGGGTCGAGGTTGCCAGTGGGCTCGTCGGCGAGCAGCAGCGCCGGCTTGTTGACCACGGCGCGGGCGATGCCCACGCGCTGCTGCTCGCCGCCGGAAAGCTCCACCGGCAGCGCCTTCTCGCGGTGCAGAAGCCCCACCTTGTCCAGCGCCGCCCGCACCCGGCGCGCGGACTCGCGAGGCTCGAGCCCCTGGATCTCCAGCGGCAGCGCCACGTTTCTGAACACGCTTCTATCGAACAACAGCTGGTGGTCCTGGAACACCACGCCGATCTGGCGGCGATAGAACGGCACCTGGCTCGGGTGGAGCGTGGCGATGTCGTGGCCGGCGACCACGACCCGGCCCCGGGTGGGCTTCTCCAGGCGCATGATCAGGCGCAGAAGCGAGCTCTTGCCCGCGCCGGAGTGGCCGGTCAGAAACACCATCTCGCCCGGGGCGACGTGAAAGTTCAGGTGGGCCAGCGCCTCGAAGCGCCCGCCGTACCGCTTGCCGACGTGCTCGAAGGCGATCATGCGCGGCCGTCGTCCTCGGGCCGGTCAAAAAGCGCCGTGACGAATTCGTCGGCGACGAAGGGGCGCAGGTCATCGAGACCCTCGCCCACGCCGATGAAGCGAATCGGCGTTTCGAGCTGCTTGGCGAGGGCGAAGATCACCCCGCCCTTGGCGGTACCGTCGAGCTTGGTCAGGGTGATGCCGCTGACCGGCACCGCCTCGTTGAAGGTGCTGGCCTGGGAGATGGCGTTCTGGCCGGTGCCCGCGTCGAGCACCAGCATCACCTCGTGGGGCGCCGTGGCGTCGAGTTTCTTCATCACCCGGTGGACCTTCTTGAGCTCCTCCATCAGGTGGCTCTTGTTGTGCAGCCGCCCGGCGGTGTCGGCGATCAGCACGTCGACACCGCGCGCCTTGGCCGCGGCCACCGCGTCATAGATCACCGAGGCGCTGTCGGCGCCGGTGTGCTGGGCGATGACCGGCACGCGGTTGCGCTCGCCCCATACCTTGAGCTGCTCGACCGCCGCCGCGCGGAAGGTGTCGCCGGCCGCGAGCATCACGCTCTTGCCCTCGCGCTGGAAGCGCTGGGTCAGCTTGCCGATGGTGGTGGTCTTGCCGGCGCCGTTGACGCCCACCACCAGGATCACGAAGGGGCCCTCGTCGGGCTTGTCGAGGGTCAGCGGCGTCGACACCGGCGTGAGCAGGCGCGCAAGCTCCTCCTGCAGCCCCTTGTAGAGCGCCTGGGCGTCGCCAAGCTCCTTGCGCGAGACTCTCGCCTGCAGCGACTCGATGATCTCGGTGGTGGCCTCGATGCCGACGTCGGCCATCAGAAGCTGGGTCTCGATATCCTCGAGCAGCTCGTCGTCGATCTGCTTCTTGCCCAGAAACAGATCCGCCAGGCCGTCGGTCAGGTTGGCCCGGGTGCGCCCGAGCCCGGACTTGATGCGGGCCAACCACCCCTGCTTCTCGGCCTTGGCCGCCACCGGCTTTTCCTGGGGGCTCGGCGCAGGCACCGGGGTGCCCGGCTCGGTTTCCGGCGCGGCAGGCG
>NZ_JAMZBC010000030.1 GCF_024158715.1 Halomonas sp. 707D7
GCGGTGTACGCTAGATAGACGGCGATGAGATTGCGCCCGATGGTGAACAGCACCGCCGTGACCACGCCGCCGATGAACACGTCTCGCCAGCGCAGCACGACATCCGGCAACACCTTGAAGATGGTGGCGAACAGCAGTGTCACCATGCCAAGCGATATCAGCGACTCGAGTGTGGTGGTAAAGAAGCTGATGTAGGGAACCACATAGTTGGCCGCCTGGAGCATGCTGCGCAGAAATATACCGAGGACCAACGAGACCAGCAGAATGAAACCGATGGCCAGTACCACGGTAAGCGATAGAAGACGGGTCTTGATGAAGATGAACACGCTGTTGGAGGTAGGCTTGGCCGTCACGTCCCAGATGGTGTTGAGCGAGAACTGCATCTGCGCGAAGACCGTGGTGGCCCCGACCAGCAGGGCCCCGAAGCCTAGAAGCGTCGGCAGCAGGCCGGACTCCTGAATGCGGGACTGGGCCACCGCCTGCTCGATCGCCTGAGCGGCGTCCATCCCCAGGGTACCCTGAAGCTGGGCGACGATCTGTCCCTGGGCGGCGTCTTCACCGAGCACGATGCCGATGACGGTGACCGCGATGATGATGGTGGGGGCCAGCGAGAAGAGCGTATAGAAAGCCAAGGAGCCTGCGTAGCTGAAGGCGTTGCGTTCGAGCCACAGCGAGATGGCGTCCTGCACCACTTTCCACCAGAACATCAGCCTACGTTTCAGCATATTGATTCCCTTGCAAAATACTTTTTGGGGCGCGAGTTCGATCATGGCGCCAAGTGTGAGCGGTAGCATACCTAACTATAGCGTGGGGTGCAGTGTTCGTCGTTGCGTGCCCTGGGAGCACTGCCCATAATGGGGCGCCCCCTTCTCATCGACAGGATGCACCATGAACGCCGCCGCGCCGGAAAAGGATTTCGACTGCCTGGTATTCATCGGCCGTTTTCAGCCCATCCACCTGGGGCATCTGGCGGTGTTGCGAGAAGCGCTCAAGCGCGCAAGGCAGGTGATCGTGCTGGTCGGTTCCGCCTGGCAGGCACGTTCGCTGCGCAACCCCTGGCGTTTCGCCGAACGCCAGGCCATGCTGCGCGCCGCCTTCGATGACAAGGAGAATGCGCGCCTTGAAGTGAGCCCGCTCCTCGATGCGCTCTACAACGACGATGTCTGGGTGCGCGACGTGCAGCGCAAGGTGCGCGACCTGACCCTGCCTACCCTTGCGCGATTGCCGCGCATCGGCTTGATCGGTGCCAGCCGTGGCCAGTCGAGCTACTACCTGTCGCTGTTTCCCCAGTGGGAATCGGTGAGTGTGCCGGTCGTGGAGGGCATCTCGGCCAGCCAGATCCGCGAGCGGCTTTTTCGCTCCCGGGAGGCCTGCGAGGATTACCTGGAGACCGGCGCGCACCACGATCTACCTCCCGGCGTCACTCGGCACATTGCGGCGTTTCGCGAGCAACCACCCTACCAACAGCTTCTCGAGGAGCAGCGCCTGCTCGAGCAGTATCGCAAGGCCTGGGCCCAGGCGCCCTACCCGCCGATCTTCGTGACCGTCAACGCGGTGGTGGTGCAGTCCGGCCATATCCTGCTCACCCGGCGCACCGCGGCTCCGGGCCAAGGCCTCTATGCGCTGCCTGGCGGGTTCATCAATCCCCACGAGCGCCTGCTCGATGCCTGCCTGCGTGAACTTCGCGAACGGCTGCGCCTGAAGGTGCCGGAGGCCGTACTCAAGGGATCGCTCAAGGACCAGCGGCTGTTCGACGAGCCCCACCGTAGCTGGCGGGGTCGCACCCTGGCGGAAGCCTTCTACTTCGCCCTGCGCCCCGACCCCCAGCTACCGACGCTCAAGCCGGTCAAGGGCGGCGACCACGCCCGCTGGGTGGCGCTCGCCGAACTCGAGCCGGAAAGCCTGTTCGAGGATCACTTCTTCATCATCCAGAATTTCCTGGGACTGCCGGCTCACTTCGGGACCGGCTAGCTCACGCCTGTAGAAAGTCCCGAGGCAACTTCATCATCTGCTTCCAGAGCCGCTCGACGCCGGGCTTGTGAACCAGCGAGCAGCGGTAGAGGCGAATCTCGAGCGGAATGTCCAGACGCTCGTCGCCGGCGCGCACCAGCCGCTTGCTCTTGAGCTCCTCGCGAATGCAGAAATCGGGAATCCAGGCCATGCCCACGCCCTGCATCACCATGCCCTTGAGCCCTTCCGCCATGGCGGTCTCGTAGACCGTGCGCAGCTTGAGGCGCAGTGGATCGTTCTTGAGCACCATGTGCACGCTGCGGCCCAGAAAGGCCCCCTGGCTGTAGGTGAGATAGGGTACGGGCTCCGACTGGTCCAGGCTGAACAGCGGCTTGCCGTCGGCATCGGCAAGCGATACCGGCAGCATCTTGACGTTGCCGATGGAAAACGACGGGAAGACCTTGGTATCGAGCTGCATGGTGGCGAACGGGTCGTAGTAGGCGAGCATCAGGTCGCAGTTGCCCTCGCGCAGCACGTGGATCGCCTCGCCCACGTTCATCGCCACCAGCCGGGTGGGAAGCTCCCCCAGCCCCTTTTGCAGTCGCGAGATCCAGGGTGGGTAGAAGCTCAGGGCCAGCGAGTGGGCCGCCACGATGTCGAGCGCCTCGTTGGCGATTGAGAGTCCGCGCAGATGACTCATCGATTCGTTCAACTGATCGACGAGGTTGCGTGCGGTGACCAGAAAGAGCTGCCCTTCCGCCGTCAGCCCGATCGGCGTGGTCGAACGATCCACCAGGGTCGTGTCGAGGGCCTGCTCGAGGGCTCGGATGCGCCGGCTGAAAGCCGGCTGGGTGACGTGGCGCTGGCGAGCCGACGCTGAGAAGCTGCGCGTATTGGCGAGGGCGACGAAATCCTCGAGCCATTTGGTTTCTAGATTCACCCGGAACTCCTTATACCGGCGACGGGGCTTGCAGGCTACTGAATGGGCGCGGTCAGGTAAGCGGCCCGGGACACGACCTTCTTCCAGAGCGGCCGGCTGTTGATTTCATCGATCGTGACCCGCCGGCAGCGCGCGAAGTCCTTTTCCAGCATGCAGGCGACGCTGTCGGCGAAATCCGGTGACGGAATGTACGCGGTGACCTCGAAATTGAGGCGAAACGACCGGTTGTCGAGATTGACCGTTCCGACGGTCGCTGCGTCGCAGTCGATCAGCATGACCTTTTGGTGAAGAAATCCAGGAAGATAACGGTATATTTTTACCCCGGCACGCAGCATGTCGGGCAAGAACGAAAAGGCCGACAAGAACACCAGCAGGTGGTCCGGCCGCTCGGGGATCATCACCCGTACGTCGACCCCGCGCATGGCAGCAAGCCGCAGTGCGTCCTGCACGCCCTGGTCGGGCACGAAATAGGGGCTCGTCACCCACAGCCGGTCCACGGCGCTGTGGATCAGCTGCTGGACGAGCAGGCTTGCGGTATCGTGCTTGTCCGCCGGCCCCGAGGGCACGATAACGACCTGATGATCCTCCTGGGCATGGTTCTCGGCGTGCCAGTTGAGGGTGATCACCTCGCCGGTCGCCCAGTGCCAATCTTCCCAGAAGGCTTCCTGCAGACCCAGCACGCCCGGGCCTTGTAGCTTCAGGTGGGTATCGCGCCAGGGCCCGTGACGGGGATGCTCGCCCAGGTACTCCACGCCGACGTTGAGTCCCCCTACCCAGCCTTTCTTGCCGTCGATCACCATGATCTTGCGATGATTGCGAAAATTGAGCTGGAAGCGGTGCTTGAATCCTCGTGACGAGCCGAACGGGCTGATCGCCGCCCCTGCCCCGGCCAGCTCCTTGAAGTAGTTGTCGCGCAGTTTGCGACTGCCAAGCTCATCGTAGAGAAAATAGATGCGCACGCCGCGCTTTGCGGCGCGCAGCAGGTGCGCCTCGAGCTCGCGCCCGAGGCGGTCGTCGCGCACGATGAAGAATTGCAGCAGCAGGTAGTCCTTGGCCTCGTCGATGCCGGCGAAGAGGCTCGCGAAGGTCGCCTGGCCATCGATGAGCAGTTCGGCGTGGTTGCCCTTGGTCAATGGCATCATGGCCAGCTGCTCGACGGCCTGGACATCCGGGGTGGCCGGCAGCGAAATGTGCGGTTTCATGTTGTTGCGATAGCGGCGCAGCACGCGGCGCAACACGTTGTCCTTCGCCCCGCGCGCGGTGACGTAGCCGTAGAAGCGCGGGCGGCCGAAGAACCAGTAGGCGGGCAGCGCGATGTATGGAAAGGTCATCAGCGATACGATCCAGGCAACCGCGCCCTGGGAGGTACGGCTCGACATCAGCGCCATGATGGCGGAAACGATGCCCATGAGGTGAATGAGCATGATGCTCGTTCCGATCAACCATGAGGTCATTGAACCCCGCCCTCCATACGCCTGCTCCCCGTTACCCTGCTATATGCGCAAAAGCCCCGCAAGACGGGGCTTTGTATTCGACGCTCGGCGTCAAGTCTACGCGGTTTCGGCGATGATTGCCTTCCATTTGGCGGGCCCCGTGCGGTGCACCGAGGTGCCCTGGGTATCCACGGCCACGGTGACCGGCATGTCCTCGACCTCGAACTCGTAGATCGCTTCCATTCCCAGATCCTCGAAGCCCACCACGCGGGATTTCTTGATCGCCTGGGCGACGAGGTAGGCCGAGCCGCCCACCGCCATCAGGTAGACCGCCTGGTTGTCACGAATGGCGTCGATGGCCTCCTGGCCGCGCTCGGCCTTGCCGACCATGCCGAGAAGCCCGGTCTGCTCGAGCATCGTGCGGGTGAACTTGTCCATGCGCGTGGCGGTCGTCGGGCCGGCCGGGCCGACCACTTCGTCGCCCACCGGGTCGACCGGGCCGACGTAATAGATGAAGCGCCCTTTCATGTCCACCGGAAGCGGCTCGCCCTTCGCGATCATGTCGGTCATGCGCTTGTGGGCGGCGTCGCGTCCGGTCAGGAGCTTGCCGTTGAGCAGCAGGGTGTCGCCGGGCTGCCAGGTCTTGACCTCTTCCGGAGTGACGCTGTCGAGATCGACGCGCTTGACGTTGCCACCTACCTCGCGGGTGATCTCCGGCCAATCCTCGAGCTTCGGCGCGGGCAGCGCCACGGGGCCGGAGCCATCGAGGGTGAAGTGCGCGTGGCGGGTGGCAGCGCAGTTGGGGATGATCGCCACCGGCTTGTTCGCCGCGTGGGTCGGGTAATCCTTGACCTTGATATCGAGCACCGTGGTCAAGCCGCCGAGGCCCTGGGCACCGATGCCGGACTTGTTGACCTTGTCGAACAGCTCCAAACGCAGCTCCTCGGCGCGATTGCTCGCCCCGCGCGCCTGCAGTTCCTGGATGTCGATCGGGTCGAGCAGCGCTTCCTTGGCGATCTCCATCGCCTTTTCGGCGGTGCCGCCGATGCCGATGCCCAGCATGCCCGGCGGGCACCAGCCGGCGCCCATCTTCGGCAACTGCTCGAGCACCCAGTCGACCACGCTGTCGGAGGGGTTGAGCATGGCGAACTTGGATTTGGCCTCGCTGCCACCGCCCTTCGCCGCCACGTGGATATCGACCTTGTCGCCAGGCACGAGCTTGTGGTGGATGATGGCGGGCGTGTTGTCCTTGGTGTTCTGGCGCTTGCCGTCCGGGTCCGCCAGCACCGAGGCGCGCAGCACGTTGTCCGGCAGCAGGTAGGCGCGGCGCACCCCTTCGTTGACCATGTCGTCGAGGCTCATGTCCGCTTCCCAGGTCACGTTCATGCCGACATGGACGAAGACGGTCACGATACCGGTATCCTGACAGATCGGGCGGTGGCCCGTGGCGCACATGCGCGAATTGATCAGGATCTGGGCGATGGCGTCCTTCGCGGCCGGATTCTCTTCGCGATCATACGCGGCGGCCATGGCGTCGATGAAGTCTTTGGGATGGTAGTAGGAAATGTACTGCAGGGCATCGGCGACGCTCTGGATGACATCGTCCTGGCGAATCACGGTCATGGACAACAGGCTCCTGGTGGATCGAGACAAGCGGCTATTCGTGAAGCGATTTCAAGTATCGTTAGCCGTCTAGGTGTGGCGCGATTATACCCGAACACGCGCCGCGCGGCACTTGTCTGTTGTGCTGACCGGATTTGTCTCTAGCGAGTGGTCGATGCAGGAAGATAACGGTATAAAATTTAGTTTACCGGCTGGCACCGCGGGCACCAGTAAAGCCGACGGGAACCCACCATCTGGCGCTCGATGACGTCGTTGCAGCGATGACAAGAGAGACCGGCACGCTCGAAGACGCAAAAGCGCCACTGGCGACGCGTCTCGCCTGCCGCCTTGGCTTGAGCGATCCACGCTTCGCGATTGGTCACCCCGGCCTGGCGATAGGCCTGCCAAGTCGTCTCGAGAATGATCTGCGCCAGCGCCTTGCGCTTCTCATCAAAGAGATCCGCCGGGCGCTGCCTGGGATTGAGCCTGGCGAGAAACAGAATCTCCGAGCGCAGGTAGTTGCCCAAACCCGCCACCAGGGATTGATCGAGCAGCAGTGCCCCCAGGCTTCGTCGGCGAAAGCGTGGATCCTCCAGGCGTTCTTGTATCTGCTCGGCACTGACGTGCTGGCTGAGAAGATCCGGCCCCAACCGCGCCAGAAACGGATGCTCGTCGAGGGCGTCGGCGTCGAGCAAGGCGATGTCCGAGGCACTGTAGAGGCTCGCCGCCCTGCCCTCGGCGACCAGGCGCACGCGAAGCGAGCGGTTGGTTTGCGGCTCCTCGTGGGCCGGGTGCAATTTCCAGACGCCGTAAAGCTGGTTGTGGGAGTAGAGCGCGCGATTGTTGGCGAAGCGAATCAGCATCGCCTTGCCGCGCGTCTCCACGGCATCGATACGCACGTCGATCAGAGAATCGGCCTCGGCCTGGAGCGCTTCGAAGGCGAACCAGGCATGTTCGACCACCCGGCCTCCCACCTGCTTTTCGATGCGATCCGCCGCGCGGCGGATTTCGGGACCTTCCGGCATGCCCTACCCCAGCACCAGCTGTTTCTCTTTCATCTGGTTGAGCTGGTCGCGCAGGCGCGCCGCCTCCTCGAACTCCAGGTTCTGGGCCGCCTCGAACATCGCATCCTCGAGCTTGCCGATCGCCTGCGCCAGCTCTTCCTGTCCCATGCTGGCGATATCGTATTCCGCCTCGGCGCGCTT
Source organism: Halomonas sp. 707D7 (assembly GCF_024158715.1). Taxonomy (GTDB): domain Bacteria; phylum Pseudomonadota; class Gammaproteobacteria; order Pseudomonadales; family Halomonadaceae; genus Vreelandella. The sequence goes on from NZ_JAMZBC010000030.1 coordinate 7,131, forward strand.
CTTGCGATCGCTGCCGCGCCGGCCGTTGGTCTTCTTGGCACCGGGCGCCGGGGCGGCCTCGAGAATGTCCGCCACCGAGCGCGTCACCGTGGTCGGGGTGATGCCGTGCTCTTCGTTGTGCGCCATCTGCTTGGCGCGACGCCGCTCGGTCTCGTCGATCGCCCGGCGCATGGAATCCGTCACCCGGTCGCCGTAAAGGATCGCCTTGCCGTGGGCGTTACGCGCGGCACGGCCGATGGTCTGGATCAACGAGCGCTCGGCGCGCAGGAACCCTTCCTTGTCCGCATCGAGAATCGCCACCAGCGAGACTTCGGGAATGTCGAGGCCCTCGCGCAGCAGGTTGATCCCCACCAGCACGTCGAACTTGCCCAGGCGCAGGTCGCGAATGATCTCGACGCGCTCGACGGTATCGATGTCCGAGTGCAGGTAGCGCACGCGCACGTCATGATCGTCCAGGTACTCGGTGAGATCCTCCGCCATGCGCTTGGTCAGCGTGGTGACCAGCACCCGTTCGCCGACGACGGTACGCTTGTTGACCTCCGACAGCAGGTCGTCGACCTGGGTGCTGGCCGGGCGCACCTCGATTTCCGGGTCGAGAAGCCCCGTGGGACGTACCACCTGCTCGACTACTTGCCCCGCATGCTCGGCTTCGTAGTTGCCCGGCGTTGCGGACACGAAGATGGTCTGCGGGCAGATCGACTCCCACTCCTCGAACTTCATGGGGCGGTTATCGAGTGCCGAGGGCAGGCGGAAGCCGTACTCTACCAGGGTCTCCTTGCGCGAACGGTCGCCCTTGTACATGCCGCCCACCTGGGGAACGCTGACGTGGGATTCGTCGATGAACAACAGCGCATCGTCCGGCAGGTAGTCAAAAAAGGTCGGCGGCGCCTGGCCGGGATCACGCCCGGAGAGATAGCGCGAGTAGTTCTCGATGCCGTTGCAATAGCCCAGTTCCAGCATCATCTCGATGTCGTAGAGCGTGCGCTGCTCGAGGCGCTGGGCTTCTACCAGCCGCTCGTGCTTTCGAAGCCACTCCAGGCGCTCCTTGAGCTCGCCCTTGATCGACTCGATCGCCTCCAGAATCGTCTCCCGCGGCGTGACGTAGTGGGATTTCGGGTAGATGGTCATGCGCGGTACTTCGCCACGCACATCGCCGGTGAGCGGGTCGAACAGGCGAATGGAGTCGATCTCGTCGTCGAACAGCTCCACGCGTACTGCCTCCTCGTCGGAGTCCGCCGGGAAGATGTCGATCACGTCGCCGCGCACCCGGTAGGTACCCCGGCGAAAATCCATGTCGTTACGGGTGTACTGAAGCTCCGCCAGCCGGCGCAGGAACTTGCGCTGGTCGATCAGCTCGCCGCGGGTGAAGTGCAGGCGCATCTTCAGGTACTGATCCGGGTCGCCCAGGCCGTAGATCGCCGACACCGACACCACGATCAGCGCATCGCGCCGCTCCAGCAGCGCCTTGGTGGCCGAAAGGCGCATCTGCTCGATGTGGTCGTTGATCGAGGCGTCCTTCTCGATGAAGGTGTCCGATGAAGGTACGTAGGCCTCGGGCTGGTAGTAGTCGTAGTAGGAGACGAAGTACTCGACGGCGTTGTCGGGAAAGAACGCCTTGAACTCGCCGTAGAGCTGGGCGGCGAGCGTCTTGTTGGGGGCCATCACGATGGTCGGTCGCTGCAGCTTCTGCACGATGTTGGCCATGGTGAAGGTCTTGCCCGAGCCGGTCACGCCCAGTAGCGTCTGGTGGGCGAGCCCCGACTCGAGCCCGTCGACCAGGCCCTTGATGGCGGTCGGCTGGTCACCCGCGGGCTGAAACTTCGACGTTAGCCGGAACTCTTTGCTCATCGTGACTCCTGGTCGGGTAAATCGGTGGTCTTGCAGTGTCTAGGTACTCAGGTGCGTCTCGATGATGATATCGACCTGAGTGATCAACCGCTGGATGGGGCAGCGTTCGCTGATCTCGAGCAGGCGCTGGCGCATGGCATCGTCGAGCGCCCCCTCGAATTCGAGCTGAACATCGAGGCGGTAGACACCGTCGCGCTCCCGGCTATCGTCCCGGGCGACGATCACCCGAAGGCCGTCAAGCGGCCACCCCTTTCGCTTGGCGTACATCTGCACGGTGATCGCCTTGCAACTGCCCAGCGCCATGTCGAAAAGGTCGTGAGGGTCCGGGTCCTGCCCGTCGCCACCGAGCATGGCGGGCGCATCGCTGTACAGCGCCTCGACATTGGCTACCTCGATACGCTGGCGAAACGCCCGGTTGCGCTGGCTTTCGATGACGATGGGCGCGCGCATCATGAGACCTCGATACCCAGCTTTAGATCCTTCACCGCCTTGACCAGCGCCTGATGGCTCGCGCGCCCTTCCACTTCGGCCCCGTGCCGGCCCACTTCAGCACTTTCGACACCGTCGAGCATCATCAGTGCGGTGGTGATCCGGTTGACCTGATCGGCGTTTTCCACGCCCTTGAACGCGAGGGATTGATAAGCCATGACACTTCCTTCTTCCAACGAAACCCAGGCACAGGACAAAGGCCCCGAACCTATGCAAAAGTGATACAGAGAATCCAGTCTAGCACGGCGCCGATACCTTGCAATCGCGCCCCGGTACCCGCACTTTCCTGTATCAGTGTTACGCTAGGCGCACGCCTTTCTACCGATAGTGGAGCTTTCATGGCAACCGACGTTACCCCCCTGCCGAGCGGCGAAACCCGTCTCGATCACCTGAGCGCGCTGGACATCAAGGGCGCGGGCGCCGACAAGTTCCTGCAGGGTCAGACCAGCGCCCAGGTCAACCTGGCCGATGGCCGCTTCGCGCCGCTGACCTGTTTCTGCACGCCGAAGGGTCGCATCATTGCCAACGGCCAGCTGATGAAAGTGGCCGACGACCACTACCGACTGCTGCTGAGCGCCACGCTCGTCGAAGGCCTCGCCACCCACCTGGGCAAGTTCGCCGCTTTCTACCGCGTCGAGCTTGAGGTGATGGAAGGCGCGGTGATCGGCGCCAGCCCTGCCGCAGCCAAGACGCGCGCCGAGGCACTCGGGCTCGCGCTGCCCGGCAATCCTTACCTGCACGCAAGCGACGCCAACGCCAATAGCGTACTGCGCCTGCCGGGCGTGGAGCGCTACCTGTTCTGTGAACGCGAAGCCGGGACAACGAGCGATCCCGCGCTCGACAACGCTTGGCAGTTGGCGGACATTCGCGCCGGGCTCGTCTGGCTCACCGACGCTCAGCAGGACCACTTCCTGCCCCAGATGATCAACTGGGAGGCGTTGGGCGGCATCAGCTTCAAGAAAGGCTGCTACACCGGCCAAGAAGTGGTGGCCAGGGCTCACTTTCGCGGGCAGGTGAAAAAGCGCCTGGCGCGGGCAGTGATGACCGGCGATGATCTGCCGAGCATCGGTGAGACTCTGACCGACGATCAAGGCAAGAACCTGGGCGAGGTGGTCAGCAGCGCCTTCGCCGCCGAGGGGCAGATAGAGCTTCTCGCCGTGGTGGCCACCAAGGTGCTCGAGACGCCCCAGCCGCTTCATCTCGGCGGGCACCCGGTGACCCTCGAGTCGCTCCCCTATCCGATCGAGCGCCTCGACCCGGAGAAGCTCGCCCTGGAGCTTCGCGACGTCTCGTAGCGCCGCGGGCATCCGAGTGGCCGCCCTGCCCGAGCGGGGACGGCCACCCGACACCTGGCGGGTTCAGTGCTCCCGGGTGGGCTGGAAGCGAACGTCCGGCCAGCGCTCCTGGGTCATCTGCAGGTTGACCCGGGTCGGGGCGATATAGGTGAGGTAGCCGCCGCCGTCGATGGCCAGGTTGCCGCTCGCCTTGCGCTTGAACTCCTCGAGCATCTTGGCGTCGTCACAGTAGACCCACCGGGCGGTCTGCACGTTCACCCCTTCGTAGATGCAGTCGACCTTGTACTCCTCCTTCAGCCGGTGGGCGACCACGTCGAACTGCAGCGTGCCCACCGCGCCGAGGATCAGGTCGTTGTTGTCCATCGGCATGAAGACCTGGGTCGCGCCCTCTTCCGAGAGCTGCTGCAAGCCCTTCTGCAGCGCCTTCATCTTGAGCGGGTCCTTCAGGCGCACGCGCTTGAACAGCTCCGGGGCGAAGTGCGGGATGCCGGTGAAGCGCATGTCCTCGCCCACGGTGAAAGTGTCGCCGATCTGCACCGTGCCGTGGTTGTGCAGGCCGATGATGTCGCCGGGCCAGGCTTCCTCGACCTGGGAGCGGTCCGAGGCCATGAAGGTCAGGGCGTCTGCGATCTTGACGTCCTTCTTGATCCGCACGTGGCGCATCTTCATGTTCTTCTCGTACTTGCCGGAACACACGCGCAAAAAGGCGATGCGGTCGCGGTGGTTCGGGTCCATGTTGGCCTGGATCTTGAACACGAAGCCGGTGAAACGCTCGTCACTCGCGGTGACTTCGCGGGTATCGGTTTCGCGCGGCTGGGGCGCCGGGGCGTGTTCGACGAAGCCGTCGAGCATCTCGCGCACGCCGAAATTGCCCATGGCGGTACCGAAGTAGACCGGCGTCAGCTCGCCGCGGCGGTAGGCGTCGAGATCGAAGGCGTGGGAGGCCCCGCGCACCAGCTCGATCTCCATGCGCAGCTCCTCGGCCTCGTCCTCGCCGAGCAGCGCATCCACCTCGGGGCTATCTAACCCCTTAATGCGTTTGTCGTCGGGAATCCGGCTGCCCTGGCCCTGGGTATAGAGATGGATCTCGTCGTTGTAGAGGTGGTACACCCCCTTGAAATGACGCCCCATGCCGATCGGCCAGGTCATCGGTGCGCACTGGATGTTGAGCACCGTCTCGACCTCGTCCATCACTTCGATGGGGTCGCGGATGTCACGGTCCATCTTGTTGACGAAGGTCAGAATCGGCGTGGTACGCAGCCGGCACACTTCCATCAGCTTGATGGTGCGATCCTCGACGCCTTTCGCGCCGTCGATCACCATCAAGGCGGAGTCCACGGCGGTCAGCGTGCGGTAGGTGTCTTCCGAGAAGTCCTCGTGGCCGGGCGTGTCGAGCAGGTTGACGATGCGTCCACCATAGGGGAACTGCATCACCGAGGTGGTCACCGAGATGCCGCGCTCCTGCTCCATCTTCATCCAGTCAGAGGTGGCGTGGCGGTCGTTGCGCTTGCTCTTGACCGAGCCCGCCATCTGGATGGCGTTCCCGAACAGCAGCATCTTCTCGGTGATGGTGGTCTTGCCCGCATCCGGGTGCGAAATGATGGCGAAGGTCCTTCGAAGCCCCGCCTCCTGGGCCAATTGCGTCTCTTTCATCTTGCCTCAATCGAGATGTGTACCCAGCAGTGCAACGTCGCGCAGGCGACGCCGGCCGAGCAGTCGGAAAATGGTTCGAAAAAAACAGCTCGAAAAGATAATTCGAAACCCGTCGTTCGAAAGTGGGCGGGATTGTAACGCTCCATCAACAAGCGTGCCACGCTCGTACCGTCACGAGCTCGAAGCGGGCATAAAAAAGAGCCGCCCATGGCGGCTCCTCGATCACTGACGCAAAGGCTTCAGGCGTAGGTATTGATCTGCGTACCCAGCGTGCCTTCACGGGCCAGATCCGGCTGGGGCTGGAGATCGGCCCCGGCCAGTACCTCGGTCACCTGCTGGGCCTGAAGATCCAGCGCCTGGCGAAAGAGCTGCATCTGTGCCTGTTCAGCGGTCTGCGCCTGATTCATGTAGAGGGCCTGGCTGACCGCGTTGCTCGCCGTGACATCCATCATCCCACCTCGCGAAGTGACATCATTGATCGTTTGAAAGGTATGCAGTGAAGGTTAGCAAAGCATCCCTGCCGGTACCAGCGACAGAGGCTAGAAACGGTTCGCCCTGAACGGCGCCATGTCGATGGCGGTGGACTCCTCGAACATCATGCTGGCCAGCAGCTCACCGGTGGCCGGGCCGAGGGTGAACCCCTGATGACCATGGCCGAAGGCGAACCACAGCCCCTTGTGGCGCGGCGCCGGCCCGATGATCGGCTTCATGTCGGGCAAACAAGGGCGAGCCCCCTTCCACGCCGCCTGCTCACGACGCTCGCCGAGCGGAAACATCCTGCGCGCGACCTTCTCCGCCGCCTCGAGCTGCTCTTCGTCGGCGGGTGATTCCAGCCGGTCGAGCTCGGCGCCGGTGGTCAAGCGTACGCCCGCGTTCATCGGCGCCAGCAGGTAGCCGATTTCCGCATCCATCAGCCAGTAGTGAAGCTTCACGCCGGGTTGCGTGGCGTAGTGCATGTGATAGCCACGCTTGACGAAGGTGGGCAGCGAATAGCCGAGCTCCTGCGCCCACTGCCCGGACCAGGGGCCCAGCGCCATGACCACGTCGTCCGGGGCAAAGGTCTCCTGATCGGTTTCCACCTCGAACCCTTCACCCCGGGGGGCGATGCGCTGGATGTCCGCCCGGCAGATACGTCCCCCCATCTGCGTGAAGGAATCGGCGTAGGCGGCGACCAGCGCGCCGGGGTCGGCGACGGTCCAGGGGTCGAGCCAGTGGATCGCACCGATGATGTCGGCACCGATATCGGGCTCCTTCGTTTCAAGCGCGGCCCGGTCGAGCACCTTGAAGTGCACGTCGTAGAGCGCAAGCGCCTCCTCGGCTTCCTTGATCCGCTTGTCGAGGCGCTCCTGGGTACGGTAGATCTCGAGCCACCCTTCACGACGCACCAGATGATCGGCGCCGGCCGCCTCGATCATCGGGCCATGGGCCTTCAGGCAGAGCTTGATCAAGGAGGCGTACTCCGGAACGATCTTCTTGTAGAGTCGGGACGAGGAGTTGTGCCAGTAGCTGAGAAGCGGCGAGAAGGCGTTGAGCATGCCGCCGGGACGATAGCGAATGTCCACCCGCTTGTTGGGCAGCACGCTCAGGATGGTCTTCATGTCCCGCGGGAAGGCGTAGGGCCGAACGGCTTCGCGCTGGATGATGCCGGCATTGCCGTAGGAGGTTTCGCGTCCAGGCTGGCGCCGGTCGACCAGCGTGACCTGACAACCCCGCTTCTGCAGGTGCCAGGCGATGCTCACCCCGATCATACCCGCCCCCAGCACCACTACGTTACGCTGCACCATGCCGACTCTCCCGCTCGTGACTTGTTGATATAACCCTTTGAAAGAGAGTGAAAAATATCACCAACCCGCACCCATTTGCACAGCGGTTTCCACTATATTGAAGCCATCGAACGGTTCTTTTTCCTCGATTTCGGGTCCGATCAGTCGATTTTACCGCCAAAAAGACAGGCACAGTAAATTCGCCTATGCATCAGCGTCGAGAATCCTTCACCATCGAAGCGCCAGGTAACAGACCTAGAATAGCCGCATGAAAAGCAGAAAGCAGAAAGCAGAAAGCAGAAAGCAGAAAGCAGAAAGCAGAAAGCAGAAAGCAGAAAGCAGAAAGGGTATTGGAAACGAGAAAGAAAAGAAGGAGTGTTACGAGGAGAAAAGAGAGAAGGTCATGGGGTGGATGATGGGGATCGAACCCACGACCACCGGAGCCACAATCCGGGGCTCTACCACTGAGCTACATCCACCACGACCGGTACTACCTGAGTGAAGCATCCTGTTCGTTTCATCGCTGGGGTGGATGATGGGGATCGAACCCACGACCACCGGAGCCACAATCCGGGGCTCTACCACTGAGCTACATCCACCAACGATGACAACCAAGGTACCACACCTGCTACTTGCGTTCATCAGCGGCCACGATGAGTGGCACGCCCAGCAGGACTTGAACCCGCAACCTACGGCTTAGAAGGCCGTTGCTCTATCCGGTTGAGCTATGGGCGCACATGAAGCATTCCTACCGCCGAACACCGATGAGCACTTGACCACAGCTGACGTCGGGAAAAGCAATCGTCACCCTTCGCGAAAGGCAGATGGTCGGGATGGAGGGATTCGAACCCCCGACATCCTGCTCCCAAAGCAGGCGCGCTACCAGACTGCGCTACATCCCGATTGCTTGCCTTGGACGCTACCGCCTGGCCCGTCTCAAGCGAGGCACATACTACTGATTTTAATTTTAAAGTCAACACTTAAAGCCCGTGCGGGCATCGTGGCTTTGCCTGTCAGGCCCAACATGCGAAAATTGCAGATCGGTCAGCGCCGCCACTGCGCAGCGCCGGATCGATTCGCTTCCAAACTCCATAGGACTCACTACATGAACGCCCGACTCATCGATGGCAAGACCATCGCCGCTAACGTCCGACACCGCGTTGCCGAGAAGACCGCCGCCCGTCAGCAGGCCGGCATCCGCGCTCCCGGACTAGCCGTTGTGGTGGTGGGCGACGACCCCGCGTCTCATGTGTATGTCAACAACAAGCACCGCGCCTGCGATCAGGCAGGTATCCTGTCGTTCCAGCACCAGCTCCCTCACGACACCTCCCAGCACGATCTCGAAGCCCTGGTGGATCGCCTGAACGAGGATCCGCAGGTCGACGGCATTCTGGTTCAACTGCCCCTGCCCGAACACCTGGATGCTGGCCCCATTCTCGAACGCATCGTTCCCGACAAGGATGTCGATGGCTTTCATCCTTACAATCTCGGTCGTCTCGCCCAGCGCCTGCCGGCCCTGCGCCCCTGTACGCCCAAGGGCATCATGACGCTGCTCGACGAGAGCGGCCTCGAGGTACGCGGGCTCGACGCCACGGTAGTGGGTGCCTCCAACATCGTGGGGCGCCCCATGGCGCTGGAGCTGATGCTGGCCGGCTGCACCACCACGGTCTGCCACCGTTTCACCCGCAATCTGGAAGAGCACGTGCGCCGGGCCGACCTGGTGGTCGTCGCCGTCGGCAAGCCCGGACTCGTCAAGGGTGAATGGATCAAGCCCGGGGCGATCGTGATCGACGTGGGCATCAACCGCTGTGAAGACGGCACCCTGGTCGGCGACGTGGATTTCGACGCCGCCGCGGAACGGGCGAGCTTCATCACCCCGGTGCCCGGCGGGGTCGGCCCGATGACCGTGGCCACGCTGCTCGAAAACACTCTGGAAGCCGCCGAAGCCCACGACGCTTGAGCAATCCGGTCCACGCCCGCCTCATTTCAACGCTATTCAAGGAGTAACGCCGAGTGCAACGCATCGGAATCATCGGCGCGATGGCCCAGGAAGTCGCCATTCTCGCAGGCCAGCTGGAAAACGCCCAGCGTATCGAACACGCAGGTTTCATCTTTCATGTCGGCACCCGTCACGGGCTCGAGGTGATCGTGCTGCAGTCGGGCATCGGCAAGGTCAACGCTGCCGTGGGCACCGCCATCCTGCTCGAGCGCCATCGCCCGGATGCGGTGATCAACACAGGCTCGGCAGGCGGGTTCGCCGAGGACCTCGATATCGGCGATATCGTGATCTCCAGCGAAGTGCGCCACCACGACGTCGACGCAGTGGTATTCGGCTACGAACCCGGCCAGGTGCCCGGCATGCCGGCGGCCTACATCGGCGATGCTGGCTTGCGTGACGTTGCCAAGCGCGCGATCGCCACGCTTGGCGAGGTGAAGGTGCGCGAAGGCCTCATCGCCACGGGCGATGCTTTCATGGCCGACCCCGAGCGGGTCGCCGCCACCCGGGCACAATTCCCCACGATGCTCGCCGTGGAGATGGAAGCGGCGGCGATCGCGCAGACCTGCCATCTCTACGGCTGCCCCTTCGTGGTCACCCGCGCGCTTTCCGACATTCCCGGCGCCGGCGACAACCACCTCTCCTTCGAGCAGTTCCTCGAGATCGCGGCAGAGCACTCTTCGCGCATGGTCGATCAGATGCTGATCGAGCTCGGCGCTCGCGCCTGAAACGCATCGAGCGCGGCCTCGGCCGCGCTCGATACTCAAGCATTTCCTTCTGAAAAGCGCTCGCTGGGTGAGCGCCTCTTGCCTCCCTTTCCTGCCCCTAGCGCTTCATCGTCCACGCCAGGCACTCGCCGGCCATCAGCGGCACGATGGAAAGCCCGTTGCCGTAACCATACTGCGCCGGCAGCGTCTGCTCGCGTCGCTCCAGGGTAACGGTGTCGGCGTTAGGCTCGAGGCCGTAGAAACGCGGGCCGTTCAGGCTGGCGAAGGCTTCGAGCTTGTCGAGTGCCCCCATCTGTTCGAAGGCAGTGGCGTAGAGCTCGATCGCCACCGGCGCGGTGTAGGCACCGGCACAGCCACAGCTCGACTCCTTGTCGCCCTTTTCGTGCGGCGCGCTGTCGGTGCCCAGAAAGAACTTGGGGCTGCCGCTGGTCGCGGCCTTCAACAGCGCCTGGCGGTGCTGCTCGCGTTTCAGGATCGGCAGGCAGTAGTAGTGCGGGCGAATGCCGCCGGCCAGCATCTTGTTGCGATTGAACAGCAGGTGGTGCGCGGTGATGGTCGCGGCGAGGGTGTCGGGCCCGGCGGCGACGAACTCCGCCGCCTGCTGGGTGGTGATGTGCTCGCACACGACCTTGAGCGACGGATGACGCGCCAGCAGCGGCTTGAGGACACGCTCGATGAACGCCGCCTCACGATCGAAGATGTCGATCTCGCCGTCGGTCACTTCGCCGTGAATGAGCAGCGGCATGCCGAGCCTGGCCATCATCGCGATGGCCGCATCGCAGTGCGTGATGTCGGTCACGCCGGAGGCGGAATTGGTGGTCGCGCCGGCCGGGTAGAGCTTGACCGCCTTCACCACACCGCTTGCCACCGCCTTCTCGATCTCTTCTGCTGTCGTGGTGTCGGTGAGATAGAGCGTCATCAAGGGCTCGAAGCTATAAGCCGGGTCGAGCGCCTCGAGAATGCGCTCGCGGTAGGCGAGCGCCTGTTCGGTGGTGGTCACCGGCGGCTTCAGGTTGGGCATGATGATCGCACGCCCCATCTGGGCGGCGGTGTGGTTCACCACGGCCCTGAGCACGTCGTCGTCGCGCAAGTGGAGATGCCAGTCGTCGGGGCGGGTCAAGGTAATGGAATCCACGGTCGATCCTGTGTCAGCGGGAATGAAAGCGCTCGTAAGTAGCGGCGGCTAGTATACCTAAACGCTTCACGGGAGGAATCGAGCCACTAAATCCCGCCCCCGTCGTCCACAGCGCTTTGCAAGTGTCGTATCATGGCGCCCTGTCACCCGTTGAAGGACTTTCGTCGCCCATGCAAAACGTCAGGCGCTACGCAGACATTCTCACCAGCATCGAAGGATTGATGTGGCTGGCGCTGGCCTGGTCGATCAGCGTCTCGATGCACAAGGGCAGCACCGAACCCACCCTCGCCGTGCTGTTCGTGGTCGGCGCCGTGCTGCTGTTCAGCTGGGCGCACAAACCTCTGCGCTATCTGCTGCGCCGCTATCACGTGCGCAAGCGGCGCACCGACATGTGGATCCATACCCTGGCGCTGCCACTGCTGCTCGCCATGGCCGCGCACATCCTGCTCGAGGCCTTGCTTGGCCGGTGGCTGCCGCCCAAGATACTGGTGTTCAATCTGCTGGCCACCGCCGGCTGGCTCACCTTCGTGATGACGCTGTTCATCAAGTCCGTCATTCACAGCGTCAAGACCTCCGCCCGATGAGCCCCGCCCAGCCCGAGCTGCCCCTGCCGCTCTCCACGCCCAATCGCAACCTGGTACGCCTGACCATCGTGCGGGGTATCACCTGGACCGGTTTTCTGCTGGCCATCATCGTCGGCGTGGAAATCCTGGCCTTCGAGCTCGAGGTCACGGCGGTGGTGAGCGTGGTCATCGCCATGGGTGCGCTCAACATCCTCACCTGGTGGCGGCTGGGGCGCCCTCGAGCGGTCAGCCACCTCGAATACCTGCTGCACCTGTTGGCCGACATCACCGGCCTGACGCTGCTGTTCTATTTCACCGGCGGCTCGACCAACCCGTTCATCACCTACTACCTGGTGCCGGTGACCATCGCCGCCGCCACCCTGCCCTGGCGCCACGCCTGGATCATCGCCGCCTGCGCGATGGGCGGCTACAGTTTCCTGATGTTCGACTACCACCCCATTGCCCAGTTGAGTCATATCGACAGCGACAGCCTGTTGAACCTGCACGTGCTGGGCATGTGGCTGAACTTCGGCCTGTCGGCGGGGCTGGTGACGTTCTTCATCTACAAGATGGCCCACGCCCTGCGTAGCCGCGACAAGGCGCTGTCACGCACCCGCGAGGCGGCGCTTCGCAACGAGCAGGTGCTGGCCGTGGCGACCCAGGCGGCAGGCACCGCTCACGAACTCGGCACGCCGCTGTCGACCATGGCCGTGCTGCTCAAGGAGATGCAGGCCGAAGCACCGGACAACTCGACGCTCAAGGACGACATCGCGCTGCTGCGCCAGCAGGTGGATGTCTGCAAGTCGCGCCTGCAGCACCTGGTCACCAACGCCGATCGTCGCCGCATGGCCGAACCCGAGGTGCAGGATGGCGAGCAGTGGCTGGCGAGCGTCATCCAGCGGTGGCTCGTGATTCGTCCGGACGTGACCCACTCGCTCGAGGTCGCAAGCCGACGCGGGCGACCGTGGCTGCTGGTGGACGCGACCCTCGACCAGGCCCTGACCAATCTTCTCAACAACGCCGCCGATGCCCACCCGGAGCAGGTCGCCATTCGCCTGGACTGGCAGGAGGAGAGCGTGATCATCGACATTCGCGACCACGGTCCCGGCATTGCCCTGTCGATCGCCGACCAGCTCGGCGACACCTTCGTGTCCACCAAGAGCAAGGGCATGGGAATCGGGCTATTCTTGACCCATGCCACGATCAATCGATTCGGTGGCGGGGTGAGCCTCTACAATCATCCCGAGGGTGGAACGCTGACCGAAGTGACGCTGCCCAGAAGCACCGCGCCGGAAAGACAGTGATCCCCCCGACCGAACGATCCGTTATAGCGAGAACAGCATGCAGACCCAAGACCAGCGCCTATTGATCGTCGACGACGACGATGTGTTCTGCCACGTATTGAGCCGCGCCTTGACCCGGCGCGGCTTCGATGTGCAGGTCGCCCACGATGCCGAACAGGCCCTGCAGTTGGCTGCCACCTTCGCCCCCACCATGGCCACCCTCGATCTCAAGCTAGAGCAGAGCTCGGGACTCAAGCTGTTGCCGGATCTGCTCAAGGTCGTGCCCCACTGCCGAGTGGTGGTGCTGACCGGCTACTCGAGCATCGCCACGGCGGTCGAGGCGATCAAGCTCGGCGCGGTGCACTACCTGTGCAAGCCGGTGGACGCCGACGACGTGATCGCGGCCTTCGAACACGACGGTGGCGACCCCGATATCGAGCTTGCGGACAACCCGCCGTCGATCAACCGCATTACCTGGGAACACATCCAGAAGGTGCTGCAGGAGCACGACGGCAATATCTCGGCGACCGCCCGGGCGCTGGGCATGCATCGCCGTACCCTGCAGCGCAAGCTGCAAAAGCGCCCGGTGCGCCGCTAGCGCCTCAGTGCGCCGTCCAGCCTAGATCCATGTTGAAGCTCGAACCGGTCACCGAGGCCGCCGCATCGGAAGCCAGATAGCCCACGAGCTCGGCCACTTCGGCGGGTTCGATCAGCCGCTTGATCGCCGCATCCTTGAGCATGATCTTCTCGATCACTTCCTGCTCGTCCATGCCGTGAAGCTTCGCCTGGTCGGCAATCTGGTTGTCCACCAATGGCGTCTTCACGTAGGCCGGGCAGATCGCGTTGGCGGTGATACCCTGCTCGCCGCCCTCGAGCGCGGCAGTCTTGGTCAGCCCGATCAGACCGTGCTTGGCGGTCACGTAGGCCGCCTTGCCGGGCGAGGCCACCTGAGCGTGAATGGAGGCGATGTTGACGATCCGACCCCAGCCGTTTTCACGCATCGACGGCCACGCCGCCTGGGTGAGCAGAAACGGTGCGGTCAGCATCAGATCCATGATCGCGCGCCACTTGGCTTCGGGAAAGGACTCGATGGCACTGACGTGCTGGATACCGGCGTTGTTGACCAGGATATCGACCCGGCCGAAGCGCCGGATCGCATCATCCACGGCCGTCTTGCAGGCCTGCCCATCGGTCAGGTCGGCCTTGAAGAATGCAGCGCCCCGCTCGCTCGCCACCTCTTGCGCCGCCTCGTTGAAATCCACCGCCAGCACCTGAAAACCCCGGCTGCAGAAATGCTCGACCACGCTCGCGCCTATACCGCTACCGGCCCCGGTGACCAGCGCTACCTTCGGGGTGGTATCCGTCTTCGTTGCCATCATCGACCTCCTGGAAGAGAAAAGCGGTTCACGACTTCATCGCACATGCCCAGTATAGAACGCCTGCGCCTGGACAGGCCGTCGTCTGGGATCATTGTTCAACGCTGGTTGTCTGAGCGACAATGCGTGATCACGCACCCTTCATGCCAGCCTTTCAAGGAGTCATCATGTTTGTCGTCATCTACGGTCGTTTGAGCTGCCCCTTCTGCGTACGCGCCAAGATGCTGGCCGAACAGCTCGAAAGCGCGCACAAGATCGAAGGTTATCGCTACGTGGACATGCCCTCGGAAGGCGTAACCAAGGAGGACATCGCCAAGACCGCCGGCAAGCCGATACACACCGTGCCCCAGGTGTTCATCGACCAGGCGCACATCGGCGGCTTCACCGAGTTCGATCACTACGTGCGCCAGCACGGCCTGCTCGCCTGATCCTCTGCGTTTAATCCGCCATTGAACCCCGGTGTCGCCTTGCTGCCTATACTGACAGGGTATTTTCCCAACAAGACCGCTCCAGGCGGCAAGGACACTGGCGATGCAGCGCGAAGAATTCGAGCAGCAGCTCTGGCTTGACTACATCCATACTCACCCCGAGCTTGGCGGGCTCGCCCTCTGGCACGGCACGCGGGCAGACTATCTCACCCTGGTGACGCTCGACATCGGCCCGTTCAGCGCCGTCGAGCTTACCCGCAAGCTCCATCGCATGGGCTACAGCCCCTCGGCCCAGTACGCGCTGGCGGACAAGGGACTGATGATCCACCTTCTGCGCGCCGACGACAGCAGTACGCTGGTGCTGGTCGAGCTTAAGCTCGGTACGCTGTGTCGCGCCCCGCGCGAAGCGCTCGAAGCCCTCGTCGATCAGTGCCACCCCCAGGATTGTAGAGGACACAACCTGCTGTGCCGGGGTCGCCCCTGGCCGATGCCCTCCTGGTCACTCTACTGCACGCTCGAGGAGGAGCATCCGCTGGCCGCGTGGCTCTCGGTGATGGGCCCGCGCGTGCATCACGCGGGGTTTGATTGCCGCACTCTGGGCGAGCCCATCGGCGTTCTGGATCAGGCACTCGAGGGCGCGGGCATGCCGGGACACCGGCATCGTTACAATGGCGTCTTTTCGGTCTCGAAGGCACTGGAGCACCGCTTCTATCCGGCGATGCCGCAGAGAGTGGCCTTCAGTCACGGCGATCAGCATCGACTCTGCCTGGGCGGACTGGCGCTGGCGGAACCGGGAGGAGCAGCATCGACGATGGCGCTTTGCGACGAGCTGCTGCCGGCCCACGCCCGCTGCGAGATGGCGTGACGCGTCACGCCATCTCGCAGCTTCATGGCTAACGATTCAGTCGAAGCGCATTTCCGGGACATGATCCGGCACGATCAGCTTGCCGGCGGTCTTCTCCTTGATCTCCTCGACGCTGACACCGGGCGCGCGCTCCTTGAGGATGAACGCGCCATCCTTGATCTCGAGATAAGCCAGGTCAGTGAGCACTCGGTTGATGCAGCCCGCGCCGGTCAGCGGCAGTTCGCACTTCTCGAGCAGTTTGGATTCGCCATGCTTGGAAGCGTGTGTCATGGTGCAGATGATGTTCTCGGCACCGGCGACGAGATCCATTGCCCCGCCCATGCCCTTGATCAGCTTGCCGGGAATCATCCAGGAAGCGATGTTGCCGTGCTGGTCCACTTCGAAAGCGCCGAGCACGGTGAGATCCACGTGGCCGCCGCGGATCATGGCGAAGGACTCCGCCGAGGAGAAGATCGCCGCGCCCGGCCGGGCAGTGACCGTCTGCTTGCCGGCGTTGATCATGTCCGGGTCGAGCTCCTCCTCGGTGGGAAAGCGCCCCATGCCGAGCAGCCCGTTCTCGGACTGCAGCATCACGTCGATGCCGTCGGGAATGTAGTTGGCCACCAGGGTGGGGATACCGATGCCCAGGTTCACGTAGAAGCCGTCTTCGAGTTCGCGGGCGACGCGCTGCGCCATCTGTTCACGAGTTAACGCCATGGTAACTACCTCTTGGTCAGTGGAGTGGGCTCAGCTTCGCACCGTGCGCTTCTCGATACGCTTCTCGAAATCGCCCTGGATGATGCGATCGACGTAGATGCCCGGCGTGTGGATCTGGCTCGGGTCCATCTCGCCGGGCTCGACGATCTCCTCCACTTCGACCACGGTGATGCGCCCGGCGGTGGCCGCCAGGGGGTTGAAGTTCTGCGCGGTATGGCGATACATGACGTTGCCGTAGCGATCCGCCTTCCATCCCTTGACGATGGCGAAGTCGCCGGTGATCGCTTCCTCCAGGATATAGTGGCGTCCGTTGAACTCGCGCACCTCCTTGCCCTCGCCGATCGGCGTGCCGTAGCCGGTGGCCGTATAGAAGGCGGGAATGCCCGCGCCGCCGGCGCGCATCTTCTCGGCCAGCGTCCCCTGCGGGGTAAGCACCACCTCGATCTCCTCGTCGAGCATCTGCTGCTCGAACAGGGCGTTCTCGCCGACATAGGACGCGTAGATGCGGCTGATCTGGCGCTTCTCGAGCAACAGCCCCAGGCCGAAGCCGTCCACCCCGCAGTTGTTGGAGACCACCGTGAGGTCCTTGACACCGCGGCGCTTGATTTCGCCGATCAGGTTCTCGGGAATGCCGCAAAGCCCGAACCCGCCGGCGAGAACGGTCATGCCATCCTCGATGCCTTCCATCGCTTCCTCGTAGGAAGAGACTCGCTTGTCGAATCCTGCCATGTGTCGCCTCGCTTTGTTATCACTGACCGCGCTGCAACGAGCGCAGCCAAAGGGTGAGCGGCAAGCTTGCCTTTCGTGTCAGTTGATATAGTTGATAACTTTATAGTTGGTAACTTTATAGTTGGTAACTTGAACGGCGTTATCAATTTTTTTCTCAACTTATTAAAGCGCTGGCCTGACCGTCAAGCGGGATTTACTGGGAACGAGCGTCTCGATCCTTTAGCATTCGGCTCGAAACGGCCAGTGCCCGCCGAAGATTTCACCCATCACGAGGAGAGAAGGTATGCCGGTCCTGAAAGGCGTCATGAGCATCTTGCTGCTCACGCTGAGCACCCTTTTCTGGGGCGTGCCGCTGATACTGTTGACACTGTCGAAGGTCGTCGTGCCCGGGCGACGGGCCAAGCAGCGCCTGCTCGACGGGCTCTGCGCGGTGGCGCTGAACTGGATCGGTTTGAATCTATGGTGGATGAAGCGCCTGCTCAAGCCCAAGGTCACCCTCGACGTGCCCGACGGCATCACCCCACAGCAGTGGTGGCTGGTGATTTCCAATCACCGCAGCTGGACCGACATTTTCCTGCTGTTCATGGCACTGCATCGGCGCACGCCCATGCCGCGCTTCTTTCTCAAGCATCGGCTGATCTGGATTCCCATCGTGGGACTCGCGTTCTGGGCACTCGAATTTCCCTTCATGCGCCGTTTCAGCCGCGAACAGATTGCCAAAAATCCTAAGCTCGCTACTATTGATAGGGATTCGACCGAGCGCATGTGCCGCCAGGCGCGTCACGCGCCCATCTCGATCTACAACTTCGTCGAGGGCACCCGGTTCAGCGTAGCCAAGCGCGACGCGCAGCAAAGCCCGTTCAAGCACCTCTTGAGGCCCAAGGCCGGTGGTGTCGCCCAGGTACTGGGCCTGCTCGGCGACCAGCTGGACGGCATCCTGGACGCCACCCTCTGCTACAGCCGTCCGTCGCCGAGCTTCTGGGCCTTTCTGTGCGGGCAGGAGGCACCGGTCACGCTCATCGTCCGTTTGATCGAGATCCCCGAGTGGATGCATACCGCCGACTACCATCAACAACCGCAGCACAAGGAACGCTTCCACGCATGGATCAA
Source organism: Halomonas sp. 707D7 (assembly GCF_024158715.1). Taxonomy (GTDB): domain Bacteria; phylum Pseudomonadota; class Gammaproteobacteria; order Pseudomonadales; family Halomonadaceae; genus Vreelandella. Next base: position 25,088 of record NZ_JAMZBC010000030.1, read on the forward strand.
TTCACTCTGGCAGGAAAAAGACGCTCTGCTGGAAAACCTGGCCGATCACGACTAGCCGCCTGGCTTTGCCTTTGTCTACTGGCGACGGTGCTTGCCGGCTGCGCCGGCTCCTCGCCCTCCTCGACCCAGCGCGCCCCGGCGAGCGCAAGCGTCGGCACCGTCAACGGGCAGTGGGTCGAGGTCAAGCGCGGCGACACCCTGGGCAAGCTCGCCGCCAGCGCGAACGTTCCCGTCGAGCGTCTCGAGCGCTTCAACCCGGGTATCAACGCCCAGCGCCTGGCGGTGGGCCAGCGCCTGCTGATTCCCACCCAGCAAGAGCGCGCACCCTCCGGCGGACCCTACCGCTACCAGATTCGCGCCGGCGACACCTTCTCCGGCATCGCGCGCCATTTCGGCACCACGTCCGGACGTATCCAGAGCGCCAATCCAAGCACCTCGCCTACCGCGCTGCGCGTGGGGCAGGTGATCAGCGTTCCGTTGAGCGGCAGCGCCTCATCCTCTTCCGGCACCCGCTCCAGCGCTTCCGCTTCTGCTCCCGCCAAGCCCGCTCCGGCCCCCACGCCGAGCGCCAGCGTACCCGCCTCGGCGCGCAACTGGCCCTGGCCGCTCGAGGACTATCGCATCGTTCGCCGCTTCGGCACCGACAGCCGCGGCACGCTGCAGCCGATGCTGCTGGCGACCCAGGCAGGTGCCCGAGCGCAGTCCGTCGCTCCGGGCGAGGTGCGCTTCGCCGACGGCATGCGCCAGCTCGGCCAGGTGGTCATCGTCCACCATGCCGACAACCTGCAAAGCGTGTATGCCTTCTGCGAGCGCATCCTGGTCAGCGTGGGCCAGAACGTCAAAGCCGGCGAGCCGCTGTGCGAGGTCGGCCAGAGCAGCGCCACCAACCGCCACGATCTGCTGTTCGACCTGCGCCAGGCCGGCAAGCCGATCGACCCGCGCCAGGTGCTGCGCTAGCCGCCAGGCGGTGAACGCACCAACGCAAAGGCCCCGGTCATCGCCGGGGCCTTTGTACAGGGGGAGTACGTCACTGGCTGACCAGTGGCCGCGATACTAGTGTCCGCGATAGTAGCCTGGCGTCACGAAGGGGGTCTTGGTCACCGTCATGGGCAGGCGCTTGCCGCGCACTTCGGCGTAGACCACGCTCTCCGGCGTCTCGAACTCGCGGCTGACGTAGCCCATCGCGATCGGCTTGCCCAGGCTCGGCCCGAACCCGCCGGAGGTCACCACGCCGATCTCCTCGCCCTGCTCGTTGACCAATCTCGCGCCTTCACGTAC
>NZ_JAMZBC010000031.1 GCF_024158715.1 Halomonas sp. 707D7
GTCGTGATACTCCAGATGCGCCGGCCCCGCGTTGAGAAACACCGCCACGTCCGGGCGCGCCAGCGCGGAGTTCTGGCCCATGCGCCCGATCGCCATCTCGATGACCTGATAAGGCGCCTGCCAGGGGACGCTGGCCAGCGTCCAGGCGATGCCGTGGGGCAGGTTGGCGCTGTGAGTGGTCGCCCCCACTTCCCCCCAAGGGCGCAGCAGCGCCTCGAGCAGCGCGACCAGGGTCGTCTTGCCGGCGCTGCCGGTGACGCCGATCACCTTGCCCGCAAGCTTTTGGCGAGCGTAGCGGCCCATCGCGAGCACGGCCTGGTCGATATCCGCCACGCGGTAGACCGGCATCCCCAGTGCCGCAAGCTCGGCCGCCTCATGAGAGCCGTCCGCGAGCAGCAGCTGCGGCGTGAAGGGCAACCTGCTTAAACTCTTGACCGGAAGCCCACGCCCGCTTGCCGCGCCGGCGCGGCGCAGGGCGACTGCGTGGCCCGCCGTCATGGTCTGGAGGTTGAAGCTCAAGCCGGTCGCCTGCCATTGCGTCGATGCGGGCGCGACGAGCCACTCTCCCTCGACGGCCCGTTCGATGTCATCGCGGCGCCACTGCCCCGCCTCGCGCGAGGTGATCGGGGTGGCGAGACGAGACACGGGCGCCTGCAGGTAGTGGCATAGATACGCCACGAACCCGGAAAGATAGTGCTCCACGTCGTCGATACGCACCCGAAAGCTGTGGTGGCGGATGAAGAAGCTGCCGACGATGCGCTCGGGGCGTTTGAAGTACATCGCGAACTCGGGCCAGAAGTGACCGTTGAGCAGGTAGTGGGCGCGTTTTTCCAGCGCCCGGTAGAAGTGCTCGATGTCGATGAGCTCGAGCAGGTGGCGATATTCGGGTGTGGCCTGCAGCCGCGTGATCATCTTGTGCGCCGCCATCATCAGCTCGAGAAGCGTCGGGAAGGTGGTGATGCGCTCCTCGACGAAGTCGAGATACCCTGCCACGTTCTGCAGGCCGAAGCGGTAGTAGCGCTCTTCGGGCCGGTAAAGCGTCAATTCGTTGACGCAGTAGCTCAACCAGTGGTCGTGGGCGCGCCAGTGCTCCTGGGCGATGAAGTACTCGAAAGCGCGCTCGACCACCTCAAGCCACCGTGCATCCTTCGTCAGTCCAAAAAGGCGCATCAGCCCGAACGCCGCTTCGCCATCGTAGTAGATGATGCGAAAGCGTTCCTTGACGCTGAGATCCGCCGCGTTCAGCACGTGATCGAAGCCGCCGCTTTCTAGCTGGAGCTGGCGAATGCCCAGCGCCAGCTCCTCCATCACCGGCAGATAGCGCGCGTCGCCGGTAACCTCGGTGTATTTCGCCAGCGCCAGCAGCGTCACGCCGCTGCCGCCGAGCTTGATCTCGCCGTTGGCTTCCAGCAGGTAGGTCACGCGCTCGCCGCGATGCTCGAAGCGCTTCAGAAACGTCGTGGTCAACCGGCCCAGCGCCCGGTCGATCGCGTCTTTCAGCACGGCGCTCTGGTTGACCTCCCAGGCCTCGAGCATGCTGTAGATGCTGCTGGCGTGGCGCAGCGTGTTGTAGCCTGCGACGTCGCGATCGAAACAGGGGTGGATGCCGTAGACGAAGCGTCCATCCGGCTCTACCTGGGCGGCCAGGAAGGCGCTGGCGCTGTCGATCAGGGCGCGGGTCGCCGCCGGGGTCAGCGCCTCGATGACGCGCCGGCCGGTATGGCGCCCCTGCTTGCCGCCGCGATAGCCCTGCAACGGCCTGGGCGGTTGCCCGGGTTCGATCAGCAGCGCGTCGGTGGCGAAGGTGTAGACGCGCTGGCGCGGGTCGAAATCGACCTCGAAGGCCGCCCCGAAACGCTCCCGGGCGTAGCGCCGGAAGTTGCCGGGATTGAGCTCGGCGCTTGCCACCCGGCTGCCCGCGTAGAGCATGGCGTTGGCGTTGAGCTCCTGCTCGAGAAAGGCGTGATGCAGGCCCGGGTCCAGCGCGATGCCGCGGCGAAAGTAGTTGCGCTTGTGGCGTGAAAGCGTGGTGGCGAGACTCTCCCAGGTGTGCGCCGTGACGTCATGGGCCCAGTCCAGGCGCAGCCAGCGTACCGGCGCATCCAATGCGTAATGCTCGATGAGCTGCTCTTCGAGCCCCTGCCAGAGCGCGTCACTGCAGGGAGCGCCGCGTTCGCTCGCGACCCGCGCCCGGCAGGTGCCGTCGGTGACCGACACGAAGACGCGCAGCGGCGCGTCGGCCTCGGCAGCAAGGCGCTCGACGAGCGCTTGCCGGGCGCCGGCCAGCGCTTGGCCAAGCGACAGGCGCTGGCTGGCGTCCACGCTCGCGCGCTTGTCCACGACGGGCACCCGAAAGGCGGGCGGGGCGCTTTTGCCCGCGCGGCCCTGCTGGGCACGCCGGGCCTGCAAAAGGCTCTTCGAGCCGGAGAATCTTGCCACGCTACTCCCTCTGGTCGGGTTCGGTGCCCGCTGGGCACGCCTTCAAACGGCGGGTTTACCGCATACTGGGCAGGCGGGGTCGCGGGGCACCTGGAAGTGGCGCCAGCGCCCGCTCAGGGCATCGAAGGTAGAAAGCCCCTGATGAACGCGCCCAACCCTGCTTGCGATCTTCACCGCCTCGAGCGCCTGGAAGGCGCCGATCACGCCCACCAGCGGCGAGATCACCCCACTCTCGGCGCAGCTCAGGGCCTCGTCGGCGCCATCGCCGGGTGGATAGAGACAAGCGTAGCAGGGACTTTGCGGCACGCGCGGGTCGAACACCGCCAGTTGACCGGAAAAGCGGATCGCCGCGCCGGACACCAGCGCCACCCCCGCCTGCCGGCAGGCAGCGTTGATCGCGTAGCGGCTCGAGAAGCGGTCGGTACAGTCCAGCACCACGTCCGCCGTGGCCGCCAGTCGCGTCAGCTCCTCTGCCTCGAGGTGGCGTTCGAGGGCAACGATCTCGCAGGTCGGGTTGAGCGCGGCCATGCTGGCCGCGGCGGAGGCGGCCTTGTTGCGATCGAGGTCCGCCTCGCCGTGGGCGATCTGGCGCTGCAGATTGGAGAGCTCGACCACGTCGGCATCGGCGATGGTGATGCGTCCGACGCCCGAGGCGGCCAGATACAGCGCCGCCGGCGAGCCGAGCCCCCCGGCGCCGATGATCAGCGCGTGGGCGGCCTGCAGGCGCTCCTGGCCCTCGATGTCCACCTCGTCGAGCATGATCTGGCGGCTGTAGCGCAAAAGCGTCGGGTCATCCATCATCGGCTACTTCTCCTCGAACTCGCAAAGCTCCGGCACGTGCAGGCTGAAGCTCTCCTTGACCTCTTCCATCACCACGTAGCTCTTGGACTCCTTGACGCCGGGCAGCGTCAGCACCACGTCGCCCAGCAGCTGGCGGTAGGCGGACATCTCGGGAATCCGGCACTTGAGGATGTAGTCGAACTGGCCAGACACCAGGTGGCACTCCTGGATCTGCGGCAGGGTTTCCACCGCGCGGCGAAACTCGTCGAATACCGCCGGCGACTGGGTCTCGAGGCTGATCTCGACGAACACCAGAAGGTTCGCCTTGAGCGCCTGCGGGTCGAGCAGCGCCTTGTAGCCGCGGATGACGCCGGCGCGCTCCAGGCGCTTGACGCGCTCCAGGCACGGCGTGGTGGAGAGCCCGACCTGGGCGGCCAGATCCACGTAGGAGATGCGCGCATTCTCCTGGAGCGCGCGCAGGATGCGCAGATCGATCCGGTCGAGCGTTCGGTTCTTGGGTTTCATGGTGGCCTCCCTTGTCCCGCCCTTAGCCGCGCGTCTGCCCCAGGGTGACGCGTTCGTGCCCCTGCAGGTCGGTCAGGCTTTCAACGTTAATATACCCCGCCCGGTCGAGCGCCGCCCGCACCCTTTGGGCCTGGGTATGGCCATGCTCGAGCAGCAGACATCCTTGGGCGCAAAGGTGCGCCCGGGCGCCTTCGATCAGATGCACGAGATCCGCCATTCCGTCGCCTGCCGCCACCAGCGCCGAGCGCGGCTCGAAGCGCACGTCACCACGCGCGAGGTGCGGGTCGTCCTCGCTTATGTAGGGCGGGTTGCTGACGATGAGCTCGAAGCACGCCCCGGCGTCCAGGGCGGCGAACCAGTCGCTTTGCAGGAACGTGGCGTTATTGAGGCGAAGGCGCGCGGCATTGGCCCGGGCAAGCGCGACCGCCTCGTCGCGAAGGTCGAGCCCGGTCACCTGCCAGCCCGGGCGTTCGCTGGCGAAGGCGAGCGCGATGGCGCCGGTGCCGGTGCCCAGGTCGAGAAGCCGCCCGGCGGATGCCGGGGCGCGGGCGAGCGCCGCCTCCACCAGGGTCTCGGTGTCCGGTCGCGGGATCAGCGTATGCCGGGAGGTGGCAAGGGGCAGCCCCCAGAACTCGCGCTCGCCGGTGAGGTAGGCCACCGGCTCGCCCTGGGCGCGGGCGGCTATCAGAGCGTCGAAGCGGGCGTGCTCGAAGGGCGGGCAAGGCGCGTCGCCCCAGGTGTAGAGCCAGGTGCGATCGCGCCCGAGCACGTGGCCCATCAGCACCTCGGCGTCCAGGCGCGGGGTCGGCGACCCCGCCGCGGCCAGGCGACCGGCGGCGGCCTTCAGCAGCGCATCGACGCTCATCACGCGTCCTGGAGCGCCGAGAGCTGTTCGGCCTGGTACTCGTGGATCAGAGGCTCCACCACGTCGTCGAGCTGCTCGCCGCTGATCACGTCGACCAGCTTGTAGAGCGTCAGGTTGATGCGATGGTCGGTGATGCGCCCTTGGGGAAAGTTGTAGGTACGGATGCGCTCGCTGCGATCACCGGAGCCGACCAGCGAGCGGCGCGCATCGGCCTGCTCCTGGCGCTGGGAATCCACGGCGTTGCGCTTGAGCTTGGCGGCGAGCAGCGACATCGCCTTGGCACGGTTCTTGTGCTGGCTGCGCTCCTCCTGGCACTCCACCACCACGCCGGTGGGCAGGTGGGTGATGCGGATCGCCGAGTCGGTGGTGTTGACGTGCTGGCCGCCGGCGCCGCTGGAGCGGTAGGTGTCCACGCGCAGATCCGCCGGATTGATGTCGATATCGCCCACGTCCTCGACCTCGGGCATCACCGCCACGGTGCAGGCGGAAGTATGAATGCGCCCCTGGGATTCGGTGGCGGGCACGCGCTGCACGCGGTGGGCGCCGGACTCGAACTTGAGCCTTGCATAGACGCCGTCGCCCTTGACCCGGGAGATCACCTCCTTGTAGCCGCCGTGCTCGCCGTGGCTCGCGCTGACCACTTCCACCCGCCAGCCGCGCTTCTCCGCGTAGCGGGAGTACATGCGAAACAGGTCGCCGGCGAAGATCGCCGCCTCGTCGCCGCCGGTGCCAGCGCGCACTTCCAGGAACACGCCGCGTCCGTCGTCCGGGTCCTTGGGGACCAGCAGCCGCTTGAGTTCGGTATCGAGCTCCGCGAGCTGCTCGCGGCCCTCCTCCATCTCCATCTCGGCCAGCTCGCGCATTTCCGGGTCGCTGTCGTGACTCAAGGTTTCGGCGGTGGCGATGTTCTCCTCGATCTCGCGGTAGCGCTGCCAGGCGGCGACCAGCGCCTCGAGCTCGGCGTACTCGCGGGAGTAGTCGCGAAAGCGCTGCTGGTCGTTGATCACATCCGGGTCCGAGAGCAGCATCGCAAGCTCCTCGTAGCGGTCGGCAAAACTGTCTAGGCGTTGGCGCAACGTCTCTTTCATGCGGGCGTATCATCCTTCTGGCGTTTCGCCGTGGGCGCGGGCTTGTCGAACGCGGGCTTCGAGGGCAGCAGCACCTGCGGCGCCGCGCTCAAAAGTGCGTGGTTTTCCTGGGAGGCCGCCTCGCGCAAGGCGAGCGTGGGCTGGTGCATGAAGCGATTGGCGAGCTGGTGGGCCAGGCGCTCGACGACCTTCGCCGGGTCCTCGCCGCGGGCCAGGCGCTCCAGCGCCTGGTCCCGGGCGTCGTCGCGAAGCGCCTCGCCGTGGCGACGGTAGTCGCGAATCAGCTCGCCCCCCCGGCGCAGACGGCCCTCCTGCTGCCAGCTGCCCACGCCGTGCTCGATCAGCGATTCCGCCTGGTCGGCGGCGACCTGGCGGTGGCGACGGTTCTCCTCGATCACCTCCTCGAGGTCGTCGACGGTGTACAGGAAGACGTCGGCGAGCTCGCCGACCTCGGGCTCGATATCGCGCGGCACGGCGATATCGACCATGAACACCGGCCGGTGGCGGCGCTTCTTCAGCGCCCGCTCGACCATGCCCTTGCCCAGGATCGGCAGGGGCGCGGCCGTCGAGGAGATGACGATGTCCGCCTTCTCCAGCGCCGTTGGAATGTCCGGCAGCGCGATCGCCTCGCCGCCGAGCGGCCCGGCGAGGGCCTGAGCCCGCTCGCGGGTACGGTTGGCCACGACGATGTCGCGCACCCCGGCCTCGTGCAGGTGACGGGCGACCAGCTCGATGGTCTCGCCGGCGCCGATCAGAAGGGCACTCGCCCGCCCGAAGTCGTCGAAGATACGGCTCGCCATGCTGACCGCCGCGTAGGCCACCGACACCGGGTTCTTGCCGATGCCGGTTTCGGTGCGCACCTGCTTGGCCACGGCGAAGGTGTGCTGGAAAAGACGCTCGAGCTCACCGCCGAGCCCCTTGGCCTGGCGCGCCTGCTGGTAGGCGTCCTTCAGCTGACCGAGAATCTGCGGCTCGCCGAGCACCATGGAGTCGAGCCCCACCGCCACGCGCATCAGGTGGCGGGCGGCGTCGTGATCCAGGTAGTGGTAGGCGCAGCGGGCGAGCTCCTCGACGCTGAGATCGTGAAAGCGGCTCAACCATTCGAGCACCGCCTGTTCGCCGGCCGAGTTGGTCACGCAGTAGAGCTCGGTGCGGTTGCAAGTAGAGAGCACCGCCGCCTCGCGGATGTGGGGCAGACAGCGAAGCTCGCCCAGCGCGCTCTCGAGCTGCATGGGGGTAAAGGCCACCTGCTCTCGCACGGCGACACTGGCCGTCCGATGATTGATTCCCAGGGCAAGAAGCGTCATGCGTTAGGCGTCTTCGCTAGTGGATCGGTCGTAGAGCGACGTCGGCCCGCCTCTGCTGGACGAGTCTTTTGTGTCTGAAGCCTTGCCGGCCCGGCGCTGGAAATTGCGCTGACACGCGTCGTTTTCAAGGTGTAGCATTCTACCACAGACCGCCCGGTTCTGGCGTCACCACTTTGCCGCAGGCCATCGAGCCGCTATGCTGATCATCCGGCCACTTGATCGAGACACGCATGCCCCTTCGCGCGACATTCACGGGTTTACCCTGCTGGCCCCTGGCGGCCACGCTCCTGCTGGGCGGCTGCCAGTCGACACCCTCCACCGTCGACGGCGGCCTGCCGGCGTTCGTGAGCGACCCGATGGCGTCGGCACCGCCGATCACCCGGGGGCTCGACGCCGAAGGCCTGAGCACGCTGCTCGGCGCCGAGATGGCCGGCCAGCGCGGCGACTTTCGCCGCGCGAGCGAAGGCTACCTCGCGGCGGCCGAACGCTACCCGGTGCCGGCACTGGCCGAGCGCGCCACCTTCGCCGCGCGCTTTGGCAACGATACCGCCTTGATGGAGGCCTCGGCGCTGCGCTGGCGCGAGCTCGCCCCGAACGCCCAGGGCCCCAACCAGTTTCTCGCCAGCCTGTCACTGTCGCGCGGTGACTGGCTCGACAGCCTCGAGCAGCGCCTGGCGATCGCCCGCACCGGCGGCAACGGCGACATCGCCGCCTTCGCCGAGCTGGCCGTCGCCGACGAGGCGCCGCTCGGCCTTCTGATTCGCCCGCTGCGCGACTTTCTCGACGACTACACCGTCATCAGTCCGGATGCGGACGCGCTCGAGGCGCAGAGCGACGTGCTGCTCGGCACCGCCCTGATCGAAGCGGCGCTGGGCAACACGAGCCAGGCCCAGGCCCGTCTGGACCAGGTGGCGCGCCAGGCTCCGGAGTCCGAGGCGCTGTGGCTCGCCCGGGCGCGGCTGGCGCTCGAGACCGGCGACAGCCGCGCCGCCCGCGACGCCGCCCGCCGGGGACTCGAGCTCGCCCCGAACGACGTTCGCTTCGTGCTGATGCTTGCCCAGGCCAACATTCGCCTGGGCGACATCCAGGGCGCCGAGGCGCAGACCGACGCGCTGCTCGAAAGCCACGGCGGCGGCGAGGAGCTGCGCGTGGCGCTGGCCCAGCTCTACCTGGAAGAGGAGCGACCGGCGCCGGCCTACCGCCTGCTGCAGCCGCTGATCGGCCAGGAGAACGTTCCCGATCTCGCCTATTATCTGCTCGGCGCCGTCACTCAGGCCCAGGGCGACCCCGACAACGCGCTGCTCTACTATCGCCAGGTGCGCGAAGGCAGCGAGTTTTTGCCCTCTCGCGCCAGCGCCGCCCAGATGCTGATCGACGAGGATCGGCTGGTCGATGCGCGCGCTTTCTTGCGTATCGAGCGCATGCGCCACGACACCTACTTCAGCGACCTGGTGCTGCTGGAAGTGCAGTTGCTCGACGCCCAGGGGATGGGCCGCGAGGCCGAGGCGCTGCTCGACCGAGAAGTGACGCGCACGCCGGAGGACACCGGGCTTCGCTATCTTCGGGCGATGCGCGCTTTCGAGCGCGGCGACATCGACCTGATGGAGCGCGACCTGCGCCGCATCATCGACGCCGAGCCAGGCAATGCCGCCGCGCTCAACGCGCTGGGCTATACGCTGGCCGATGCCGGCCCGCCCGGACGCCTCGTTGAGGCGCGCGAGCTGATCGAGCGCGCCTACGAGCTCGAGCCGGACAATCCGGCGGTGCTCGACAGCATGGGCTGGGTGCAGTTTCGTCTGGGCGACCCCGAGGCCGCCCTGCCCTGGCTCGAAAGCGCCTACGCCCGGATGCCGGACCAGGAGGTCGCCGCGCACCTGGCCGAGGTGCTCCAGGCCCTGGGCCGCAGCGAGGATGCCCGCGCCCTGGTGCGCCGCATTCAGGCCCGTGGCGGCGAACAGCCGCACATCGACGAGCTGCTGCAGCGCCATCCGGAACTCGGCGCGCCATGACACGGAGCGCGCCTTCTTCATGCACTAACGCTTCGAACGACTAACGCCTCGAACGACTCGGGGCGTATCACCCAACACGGAGTTTGACCATGCCGACCGCCTACCCTATCGCCTCGCCCTTCCACGCCGTCGCCCGTCCCGCGCGGGCGCTGATGGCCGGCGTCGCCCTGCTGGCGCTGGCCGGCTGCGCCACCCAGGCGCCCACGGATGAAAGCGGCCGCCAGGCAGGCCAATGGGAGCGTCAGCAGGCCAGCGTCGAAGCCTTCGACAGCTGGACCATGGCCGGCAAGGCGGGGCTGCGCACGCCGGACGAGAACACCAGCGCCAACCTGGACTGGAACCAGACCCCCTACTACTTCCGCATGCTGATCAGCGGCCCCTTCGGCGGCGGGCGCAGCGTGCTCGAGGGCCGCGAGGGGCGCTTCTCGCTGACCACCAGCGATGGCCGCTTCGAGGCCGAGACGCCGGAGGCGCTGATGGAGGAGCAGCTCGGCTGGTCGCTGCCGGTGCGCGCCATGCCCGACTGGGTGCGAGGGCTTCCCGGCGGCGACTCGAGCTATCAGCTCGAGACCGACGCGCTGGGCTTCCCGAGCCATCTCGAGCAGGATGGCTGGCAGATCGACTATCGTGACTGGGAAGAAGTGGAAGGCATGTGGCTGCCGCGCCGCCTGGTGATGAACATCGACGAGATACGCATCACCCTGGTGGTGAACCAGTGGCGTGCGCGCAGCGACCAGGAGTGACCCTTGGCGAGCAACGATAGCCCCGCGTGCCGGCTGACCCTGCCGGCACCGGCGAAACTCAACCGCATGCTGCACATCACCGGCCGTCGCCCGGACGGTTATCACACCCTGCAGACGCTGTTCCAGTTCATCGACCTGCAGGACGAGCTCACCCTCACCCTGCGCGATGATGGCGAGATCATGCTGGACGAGGCGCTCGACGGGGTACGCTTCGAGGATAACCTGGTGGTGCGCGCCGCCCGGATGCTTGCCCCCTACCGCCGGGACCACCGCCAGGGAGTCGAGATCGGCCTCACCAAGCGCCTGCCCATGGGCGGCGGCCTCGGCGGCGGCAGCTCCAACGCCGCCACGGTGCTGGTCGGGCTCAACCGACTCTGGGGGCTCGGGCTCTCCCTCGACGCGCTGGCCGAGCTTGGCCTGTCGCTCGGTGCCGATGTGCCGGTGTTCGTCCACGGCCAGAGCGCCTGGGCCGAAGGCGTGGGCGAGAAGCTCACCCCGGTCACCCTCGACACGCCCTGGTTCGTGGTGATCCACCCCGGGGTGAGCGTCTCGACCCCGGCCGTCTTTCAGGACCCGGAATTGACACGCGCAAGCCCCCCCATTACTATGGCGCGCGCACTGCAGGGGGGAGCGAGCGCGTGGCGCAACGACTGTGAAGAAACGGTCAAGAAACGCCATCCATCGATCGCCTGCGCACTCGAGTGGCTCGGCCAGTACGCACCCAGCCGCCTGACCGGCACCGGCGCTTGCCTGTTTGCCGAATTCGAGTCCGAGCACGCCGCGAAAGCCGTGACGCAAGAGGCCGCCAAGCGCTATCGCGTATGGACGGCACGCGGGCTCAACGACTCTCCCCTACATGATGCTCTGGGCGGTTGACGCCCGATCGAGTCGTTCGGTTATTGCTGGGGTATCGCCAAGTGGTAAGGCACCGGTTTTTGGTATCGGCATTCCCAGGTTCGAATCCTGGTACCCCAGCCAACTCGACGACGATCCGACGTTTTCTCCCCTGATCCCCAACACTGCAAAGGTGGCCGTGCGTGTCAAAATTGATGGTTTTCACCGGGAACGCCAATCCCGAACTCGCTCACAAGATTGCCGAGAGCCTGGACAGCCGCATGGGTCATGCGACGGTGGGCCAGTTCAGCGACGGCGAAATCGCAGTCGAGATCAATGAGAACGTGCGTGGCAAGGATGTGTTCATCCTCCAGTCCACCTGCGCCCCCACGAACGACAACCTGATGGAACTGATCCTGATGGTCGACGCCCTGCGCCGCGCCTCGGCGACGCGCATCACGGCGGTCGTTCCCTACTTCGGCTATGCCCGCCAGGATCGCCGCGTGCGCTCCGCCCGCGTGCCCATCTCGGCGAAAGTGGTGGCCGACATGATGGTCAAGGCCGGCGTCGACCGCGTGATGACAATGGACCTGCACGCCGACCAGATCCAGGGCTTCTTCGACGTGCCGGTGGACAACGTCTACGGCTCGCCGATCCTGCTCGACGACATCGAGCGCCAGAACTACGCCGATCTGGTCGTGGTCTCGCCGGACGTCGGCGGCGTGGTGCGCGCGCGTGCCATCGCCAAGCAGTTGAACGCCGATCTCGCCATCATCGACAAGCGTCGCCCCCAGGCCAACCAGGCCCAGGTAATGCACATCATCGGCGAGATCGAAGGTCGCACCTGTGTGGTGGTCGACGACATGATCGACACCGCCGGCACCCTGTGCAAGGCGGGCGAGGCGCTCAAGGATCACGGCGCCGCGCGCGTGGTGGCCTACGCCACCCACCCGATCCTGTCCGGCCCCGCGGTCGACAACATCACAAGCTCCGTGCTCGACGAAGTGGTCGTCACCGATACGATCCCGCTGGCCGAACACGCTCGCCGCAGCGGCAAGATCCGCCAGCTCAGCGTGGCCGGGCTGATTGCCGAAGCGATCCGCCGGGTCAGCAACGAAGAATCTGTTAGCGCGATGTTCCATTGAGCTGACGATGAAAGCCCCCTCACGGGGCCATGAAGGCGTCGTCGTCTGGTCGCGGTCGGCGATGTCTTCCTACTCAAACCAAGAGGCACACACATGTCTGATTTTACTTTGAAAGCCAGCGTTCGTAACGACCTGGGGAAAGGTGCGAGCCGCCGCCTGCGTCGTGCGAACCAGCAGGTTCCGGCCGTCATCTACGGTGGTGAGAAGGAGCCGCAGTCCATCTCCGTCGAGAAGACCTCCTTCTACAAGGCGATCGAAGACGAGTCTTTCTTCTCGTCCGTCATCAACCTCGACATCGACGGCAAAAAAGAGCAGGTCGTCGTGCGTGATCTGCAGCGTCACCCCTTCAAGCCGCTGCTGACCCACGCCGACTTCATGCGCGTCGACGCCACCCACGAAATCACCATGAACGTGCCGCTGCACGTGACCGGTGAAGAGAAGTGCGTCGGCATCAAGGACCAGGGCGGCGAACTGCACGTCATGGCCAACGAAGTGGCGATCAGCTGCCTGCCGAAGGACCTGCCGGACTTCCTGGAAGTCGACATCGCAAGCGTCGAGCTGGGCACCACCCTGCACCTGTCCGACCTCACGCTTCCGAAGGGCGTCTCTTCCGTGGACCTGTCCCACGGCGAAGAGCACGACCACGCCGTCCTCAGCATCACCAAGGTACAGGTGCGTGACGAGGAAGAAGGCGAAGGCGAGGAAGGCAGCGCCGAGTAAGCGCACCCTCCACGGCCTGCCCGTGCATTGGGCCATGCCCGCATGGCCCAAGGATGTTAAAATCAAGCGCCCCGGCGCTTGATTTTTTTTGCGTGCCGGAAACGATTCACCGCGCCGGGCTTCGACGATGGTTTCGAAGATCGCTCCCGGCACGGCAACGCTTTTTTGAATGGGAGGTGGGAATGAGCCAGGTGACGGCCATCATCGGACTGGGCAACCCGGGTCCTGACTACGAGGCGACGCGCCACAACGCGGGCTTCTGGCTGGTGGATGCGCTGGCACGCCGCGCCCACACCGAGCTTCGCCCGGAGAAGAAATTCCTCGGCCTCTACGCCAAGGCGCGCCTGGGAGATCGCGATGTCCACCTGCTCAACCCCACCACCTTCATGAACCGAAGCGGAGGGGCCGTCGCGGCGCTCTGCCAGTTCTTCAAGCTCGCACCGTCGGAACTGCTCGTCGTCCACGACGAGCTCGACCTGCCCCCGGGCCAGGCGCGCTACAAGACCGGCGGCGGCCATGGCGGCCACAACGGCCTGCGCGACATCATCAGCGCACTCGGCAACCAGAACGGCTTTCACCGCCTGCGCATCGGCATCGGCCATCCGGGGGAGGCGCGCCAGGTCAGCCACTACGTGCTGAACCGCCCGGGCAAGTCAGAGCAGGAAGCGATCGACCAGGCGCTGGCCGAGTGCGAGGCCACCCTGCCCCTGGCGCTTGCCGGCGACTGGGCCAAGGCCATGAACCGGCTGCACAGCGTCAAGTAGCCACCCGTTTTCACTTCAAGGCGGATCGATACCTCCGCCCCGGTCAGGATATTCACATGGGTTTCAATTGCGGAATCGTCGGCCTACCCAACGTAGGCAAATCCACGCTGTTCAACGCGTTGACCAAGTCCGGCATCGATGCGGAGAACTTCCCCTTCTGTACCATCGAGCCCAACGTCGGGATCGTGCCGATGCCCGACCCGCGCCTGGACAAGCTCGCCGAGATCGTCAAGCCCCAGAAGGTGCTGCCCACGACCATGGAGTTCGTGGACATCGCGGGCCTGGTGGCCGGTGCCTCCAAGGGTGAGGGCCTGGGCAACAAGTTCTTGGCCAACATTCGCGAGACCCAGGCGATCGCCCACGTGGTGCGCTGCTTCGACAACGACAACGTGATCCACGTCGCCAACCAGGTCGACCCGCGGGCGGACATCGAGACCATCAACCTGGAGCTGGCGCTGGCCGATCTCGATACCGTCGAGAAGGCGAGCCAGCGCCTGGTGCGCTCGGTTAAGGGCGGCGACAAGGACGCCACCGCGACCAAACTGATCCTCGACAAGATCCAGCCGCATCTGGCCGAAGGCATGCCGCTGAGAAGCTTCGGGCTTTCTGAGGACGAGAAGCAGCAGGTCAAGAGCTTCGGCTTTCTGACCTTGAAGCCGACCATGTACATCGCCAACGTCAACGAGGACGGCTTCGAGAACAACCCGTACCTCGATATCGTCAAGGAGATCGCCGCCGAGGAAGGCGCGGTGGTGGTGCCGGTGTGCAATCAGCTGGAAGCCGAGATCGCCGAGCTCGACGACGACGAGCGCAGCGTGTTCCTCGAGGAGATGGGCATGGAAGAACCGGGGCTCGATCGGGTGATCCGTGCCGGCTATGCGCTTCTGGGCCTGCAGACCTACTTCACCGCCGGCGTCAAGGAAGTGCGCGCCTGGACCGTGAAGGCCGGCGCCACCGGCCCCGAGGCCGCCGGCGTGATCCACACGGATTTCCAGAAAGGCTTCATCCGCGCCGAGGTCATCGCCTATGACGACTTCGTGACCCTGGGCGGCGAACAGGGCGCCAAGGATGCCGGCAAGTGGCGCCTGGAAGGCAAGGAGTACATCGTCAAGGATGGCGACGTGATCCATTTCCGGTTCAACGTCTGACGTTTTGAGCGCAAGGACAAAGAACGCTTGACGGGCGGCGATGCAGTTTGTAATATTCGCCCCCGTTGAACGGCTACATAGCTCAGCTGGTTAGAGCACATCACTCATAATGATGGGGTCCCCTGTTCAAATCAGGGTGTAGCCACCAGTTCCGAAAAAAGCCCGCCGATCTCTCGATCGGCGGGCTTTTTCGTGTGCCCAGGGGGGCTTTCGCCCCCTCTCCTTTCAGCTTAGCGTCGGACGGTTCAGGAACGCGACCAGCGCGCGGGTCAGGTGCTCGACGTCCCGGGTGCCGGCGGTTTCGCGAATGGAGTGCATCGCCCACTGGGGCACGCCCACGTCGATGGTGGGCACGCCGATTTCGGTCGCCGTGATCGGCCCGATGGTGCTGCCACAGCCCATGTCCGCGCGAGTGACGAAGGACTGCACCGGCACGTCTGCCTCGCGGCATACGTCGCGAAACAGCGCCCCGGTCACGCTGTTGGTGGCGTAGCGCTGGCTGGCGTTGACCTTGATGACCGGGCCGCCGTTGATCCTGGGGCCGTGACGCTCGTCGTGCTTGTCACGAAAGTTGGGATGCAGCGCATGGGCGTTGTCGCAGGAGATCATCAGCGACGACTGGATCAGCTGGATCAGCGCCTCCTCGCCGCCCCGCCCGACCTGGGCATTCAGGCGCTTGAGCACATCGCCCAGAAACGGCCCCTGGGCGCCACAGGCGCTGGCACTGCCCACCTCCTCGTGATCGTTGGCCACCAGCAGCGCCCCCTGCTCGCCGTCGCAATCGAGCAGCGCTTCCAGACCGATGAAGCACGACAGCAGGTTGTCCAGCCGGGCGCTGGCGACGAGCTCGCGCTTCACCCCGATCAGCGACGGCGGCTGCAGGTCGTAGAAGCCCAGCTCGAAGTCCACCACCTCGACGCCCTCGAGGCCGTGCTCGCGTGCCAGAAAGCGCGCCAGCAGCGACTCCAGGGTGGCGTCGTCGCTCTGCATCACGACCGGCGCCATCTGGGTCTGGGGGTTGATCGCGCGGCCGGCGTTGACCTCCCGGTCCAGGTGGATCGCCAGGCTCGGAATGATGGCGATGGGCTCGGCGACGTCGAGCAGCACGCTCTCGAGCCGGCCATCCGCATGGCGCACGTGCACGCGCCCGGCAAGCCCCAGGTCGCGATCGAACCAAGGCGCCAGCAGCACTCCGCCATAGACCTGCACGCCAAGCTGCAGCCAGCCCGCCGAGCGCTGGGTGGCCTCGGGCTTGAGCCGCAGCCCCGGGCTATCGGTATGCGCGCCGATCATGCGCAGGGCATCGAGCCCCCGCGCCGGCAGTTGAAAGGCGATGAGCGAGGAGTCGTTGCGGGTGACGACGTAGCGCCCGCCGGCCTCGAGCTTCCAGTCGGCCTTCTCGTCGAGGCGCGTGAAACCGCCCTGCTCCAGGCGTCGGACCATCGATCGGGTGGCGTGCCAGGGCGTGGGCGAGTCCGCCAGAAATTCGCAGAGCCGCCCGAGGCGCCCCTCGCTTCGAGACGTGCTGTCGACCGCGTTCAAATTGAATGCCCTCCGTCGGAAAATCAGTGAGTATCACAGAGTGTATGTCCTGCTACAATGCTCTTTCGGCCTGCGCAACTCATGGGTTGGCTGCATGTCAAGGAACACTGAGTGACCATAAATTCCGGGAGAGCCTGACTGATGAGCTTGTTTGCAACGCTTTCGCGCTCGGTCGCCGTTGCCGTGATGCTGGTGATGACCAGCCCGGTGGCATTGGCGCAACTTGCGCCGACCGATGAACAACGCCAAGCGGCAGTGGAGATCGGGGACGCGCTCCGCTACGGCCACTACGCCAATATCGATTTTGACGAGCAGTGGTCGCAGGAAGCCTTCCAGCGCTACCTGGACATCCTGGACAACCAGCGTGGCTACCTGCTCAAGCGCGACATCGAGCCGTACCGCCATCTTGAAGAACACATGGACGAGGTGCTGTTCGAAGGCGAGCTCGACGAGGCCTTCGAACTCTACAACCTGCTCAGCGAGCGCCATATCGCCCGGCTCGAATGGCTGCTGGAACGTCTCGACGAAGGGCTCTCCTTCGACTTCGAAAGCAACGAGCGACTCGAGATCGACCGCGAGGACGCCCCCTGGGCGAGCCGCGAGAGCGAACTCGACGAACTGTGGCGCAAGCGCCTCGAGAACGACGCCCTGACGCTCGCCCTGACCGACCAGGACGAGGAGCAGATCGAGGACAACCTGCGCCAGCGCTACGAAGGCCAGCTCACCCGGCTCAACCAGACCGAATCCGAGGACGTGTTCGGCATCCTGATGGCGGCGATCTCCAGCACCATCGACCCGCATACCGGCTACCTCTCGCCACGCCAGAGCGAATCCTTCGATATCCAGATGAGCCTGTCGCTCGAGGGCATCGGCGCACTCCTGCAGTCCGAAGGCGAATACGTGAAGGTGGCGAGCCTGGTGCCTGGCGGTCCTGCCGAGCGCGCCGGCGTGCTCGAGCCCGCCGATCGCATCATCGCCGTCGGTCAGGAAGACGGTGAGATGGTCAACGTGGTGGGCATGCGCCTGGACAACGTGGTGGATCTGATCCGCGGGCCGAAAGGCTCCACGGTGCGCCTCGACGTGGTGCCCGCCCAGGCCGTCGACATGACTCGCTCCCACGTGGTCGAGATCACCCGCGACACCGTCAGCCTCGAGGATCAGGCGGCCCACGGCGAGGTGATCGAGGTCGAGCGTGACGGCGAGCCGCACAAGATCGGCGTGATCGACGTGCCCACCTTCTACGTCGACTTCGACGCCTGGCAGGCCGGCGAAGAGGAGTATCGCAGCACCACCCGCGACGTAGCCCGCGAGATCGAGGCACTCAAGGAGCAGGAGGTCGAAGGCATCGTGCTGGATCTGCGCAACAACGGCGGCGGCGCCCTGCAGGAAGCCAACTCGTTGATCGGCCTGTTCATCGACCGCGGCCCCACCGTCCAGGTGCGCGACGCCCAGGGGCGCATCCAGCTCTACGGCGACACCGATGCCGGCACCGTCTACGACGGTCCGCTCACCGTGCTGACCAATCGCCTCTCCGCTTCCGCCTCGGAAATCTTCGCCGGCGCGATCCAGGATTACGGCCGCGGCCTGGTGGTCGGCACCACCACCTTCGGCAAGGGAACCGTGCAGACGCTCAACGAGCTGAGCCACGGCCAGATCAAGCTGACCCGCGCCAAGTTCTACCGCATTTCCGGCGAGAGCACCCAGAATCGCGGCGTCGAGCCGGACATCGCCTTTCCCAGCCTGATCGACCCGGAGCGCATCGGCGAGAGCAGCCTCGACAACGCCCTGGCCTGGGATACGGTGCAGAACGTTCAGTACCGCCGCTACGGCAACCCGGAGGACTTCATCGGCGCGCTGACCGCGCAGCACCAGAAGCGCGCCCAGGCGAACCCCAACTTCCGCTACCTGGAGCGCCAGTCGACACTCGCTCGCCAGCTGCGCGAGCAGCACACCAGCGTCAGCCTCAACCGCGAGCAGCGCCAACGCGAACTGGAAGCTCAGGAAGCCGAGCAGCTGTCCCTCGAGAACCAGCGCCGCCGCGCGCTCGACCTTCCCGAGCTGGAGGAGTGGCTGGACGCCCGCCTCGACCCCAGCCTGAACGGCGAGCCCGTCGATGGTGAAGGCGACGAGGAGAGCGAGGAAGAGATGCCGGTGGACCGCGCCCACGTGCTCGAAGCCGCCGAGATCATGCTCGACTACACCCACATGAAGAACGCCCAGCGTATGGCCCAGCGCTGAGCGGCTTCACACCTGCCAGCACCGCGCCCCTCGGGCGCGGTTTTTTTATGCCTCGCGAGCAACGCCCGTATGGAGCGGGCAGATCCTTCGCTGCGAACAGATACGCGAAAACCAGGCGCGAAAGACGGCCTGTCATGAAATGCTGGAATCGGCTATCGAAAAACCGGGAAACGAAAAAGAGCGGGTAACGCGAAACTAGGGAAGATGCTTCATGAGGATCGTCGAAAGACGCTTGGCTCCCCGAACAGGACTCGAACCTGTGACCCAATGATTAACAGTCATTTGCTCTACCAACTGAGCTATCGGGGAACGTCTTCAAGACGAGTGGTCTTGCCGGGCGTAGTCGATGTGGCTCCTCGAACAGGACTCGAACCTGTGACCCAATGATTAACAGTCATTTGCTCTACCAACTGAGCTATCGAGGAACATCGAACTGCTTGACTACGGTGCTTGAGTGGAGCGTTTGGCTCCTCGAACAGGACTCGAACCTGTGACCCAATGATTAACAGTCATTTGCTCTACCAACTGAGCTATCGAGGAACTGCTCAAACACGGTGCGTAGTATACTCATGGAAACGCTCGGGTCAAGTCTCGATTGCTGTCGGCGCTAGCCGCTGGAATCTTGTATCCGTATAATGTGCCTACTCTTTAGCGACACTCAAGGCACGCACCCGCGGCCAAATCGACGCTCCACTCATTTTCGTCGCACGACGATCCATAGATGACAGGTACCGATGGCGAAGAAGCTCTTCATCAAAACGCACGGCTGCCAAATGAACGAGTACGACTCCTCGCGCATGGCGGATCTACTCGGCGAATCTCACCAGCTGGAACTCACCGATGACGAGAAGGAAGCCGACGTCATCCTGCTCAACACCTGCTCGATTCGCGAGAAGGCCCAGGAGAAGGTGTTTCACCAGCTAGGGCGCTGGAAGAAACTCAAGGACGCCAATCCGGACCTGGTGATCGGGGTCGGCGGCTGCGTGGCGAGCCAGGAAGGCGAGGCGCTGAGAAAGCGCGCGCCCCACGTCGACATGGTGTTCGGCCCGCAGACCCTGCACCGCATCCCGGCGATGATGGATGCGCGCAACGCCGCCGCAGCCTCCGGCGCCAACATGATCGCCGCGGTGGACGTCACCTTCCCGGAAATCGAGAAGTTCGATCATCTGCCCAAGCCCTCCTCCGACGGCGCGACGGCGTTCGTGTCGATCATGGAAGGCTGCTCGAAGTACTGCACCTTCTGCGTGGTGCCCTACACCCGTGGCGAGGAGGTCTCGCGGCCTTTCGAAGCGGTGATGGACGAGGTGATCCACCTGGCCGACCAGGGCGTTCGCGAGATCAACCTCCTGGGCCAGAACGTCAATGCCTACCGCGGCGACAACCAGCTCGGCGAGGAGATCGATCTTGCCGAGCTGATCGCCTGCGTGGCGGCGGTGGAAGGCATCGACCGGGTACGCTTCACCACCTCCCACCCGGTGGAGTTCACCGAGAGCCTGGTCGAGGCCTACGCCGAGATCCCGGAGCTGGTGAGCCACCTGCACCTGCCGGTGCAGTCGGGCTCGGATCGCATCCTCGCGGCGATGAAGCGCGGCCACGACCGCGAGGAGTACATCGCCAAGATGGAGCGCATCCGCGCCAACCGTCCGGACATCAGCTTCTCCTCGGACTTCATCATCGGCTTCCCCGGCGAGACCGAGCAGGACTTCGAGGACACGATGGATCTGATCCACCGCATCGGCTTCGATCACTCCTTCAGCTTCGTCTACTCGGCGCGCCCGGGCACCCCGGCCTCGGGGCTTCCCGATGACACCCCGGAGAGCGTCAAGAAGCAGCGCCTGGCGATCCTGCAGGATCGTATCCTGCAGCAGGCTGCCCAGATCAGCCGGCGCATGGTGGGCTCCACCCAGCGCATCCTGGTCACCGGCTTCTCGCCGAAGGACCCGGGCCAGCTCTCCGGGCGCACCGAGAACAACCGCGTGGTGAACTTCCGCGCCGCCAACCCGGCCGAGCTGATCGGCTACTTCGTCGATGTCGAGATCACCGAGGCCCTGCCCAACTCGCTGCGCGGCGAACTCGCCTCCCCCGAACGTTATTGACGGCTATTTGCCCCAAGTAATTGCCCAGGCGAAGCCTGGGCATTAAGCTCTGATCTACACCCATCGAAAACGGATCGCCTACTCTTGAGCCAGCCATCACCCCAGGCCAATCGAATTATCACCGTCAGTCTCGAACCCAACGATCCGCAGCGGCTGGCAAGCCTCTGCGGTCAGCGCGATGAGCACCTGAAACTGATCGAGGACCGGCTGGACGTCACGCTTCGAAACCGTGGCAACATCTTCCAGCTGGCGGGCGCGGCGAATCGCATCAAGGCCGCGGCCAACGTGCTGGAGCACCTCTACCGCGAAACCGCGGCCAGCGAGCTTTCGCCGGACACGGTGCATCTGTTTTTGCAGGAGTCCGGGCTCGAGGCGCTGGACGACGAAGAGGGCGGTGAAGAGAGCGGTGACGTGATCATGCGCACCCCGCGCACCATGATCAAGCCGCGCGGCTTGAACCAGCAGCGCTACGTCACCAGCATTCGCGAGCACGACATCAACTTCGGCATCGGCCCGGCGGGTACCGGCAAGACCTACCTTGCCGTTGCCGCCGCGGTCGAAGCGCTCAACAGCCAGGAAGTGCGCCGCATCCTGCTGGTGCGCCCGGCGGTCGAAGCCGGCGAGAAGCTCGGCTTTCTGCCCGGCGATCTTGCCCAGAAGATCGACCCGTACCTGCGCCCGCTCTACGACGCGCTGTATGAAATGATCGGCTTCGAGCAGGTGGCCAAGCTGATCGAGCGCCAGGTGATCGAGATCGCGCCGCTGGCCTACATGCGCGGGCGCACGCTCAACAACGCCTACATCATTCTCGACGAGAGCCAGAACACCACGCCGGAGCAGATGAAGATGTTCCTGACGCGGATCGGCTTCGGCTCCACCGCGGTGATCACCGGCGACGTGACCCAGGTGGATCTGCCCAAGGGCCAGCGCTCGGGGCTCATCCAGGTGCTCGACGTGTTGAAGGACACCCCGGGGATCGGTGTGACCCACTTCGCCGCCAAGGACGTGGTGCGCCACCCGCTGGTTCAGCGCATCATCGAAGCTTATGATGCCTTCGAGTCGCAGCAGGAGGCCGAGGAGCGCGCCGAGCGCGAAGCGCGCAAGCAGGAACGCGAGGCCCGCCTGGCCGCCCGCGACAGCGCCCCGCGCTGGGACGACGGGCGATGACCGAGATCGTGATCGACCGCCAGGTTGCGGTCAGCGCCGAGGTTCCCTCGCTTTCACAGCTCACCCACTGGGTGGGCTGTGTGTTTTCCGAGCATCCGGGCGACCCTCGCCGGGAGCTGACCATCCGCTTCGTCGAGCAGGACGAGAGCCAGGCGCTCAACCGCGACTACCGCGGCAAGGACAAGCCGACCAACGTGCTCTCGTTTCCGTTCGAGGCGCCGCCGGGCATCGAGCTTCCGCTTCTGGGAGATCTGGTCATCTGCCACGCGGTGGTCGAGGCCGAGGCCATCGAGCAGCGCAAGCCCTTGATGAACCACTATGCCCACATGGTGGTACACGGCACTCTGCATCTGCTGGGGTACGACCATATCGACGACGACGAGGCCGAGGCCATGGAGGCGCTGGAGCGCCGCCTGCTCGCCAACCTCGACATCCCCGATCCGTACGCCGACTGACGTTCGCCTTCGACGCCACCCGTTCGCAACCAAGAGACCCGACGCAATGAGTGAAGACCCATCGAGCACGTCCCACCAGAAATCCTGGCTCGAGAAACTCTTTGGCGCCCTCACCGGTGATTCCGACGAGCCTAGCTCGCGCGATGAACTGCTCACCTTCCTGCGCCACACCGCCGGCAAGCTGAAGCTCGATCAGGACGCCATCATGATCATCGAGGGCGCGCTCGAGATCAGCGACCAGCAGGTGCGCGAGATCCTCATTCCGCGCTCCCAGGTCTCGGCCATCGCCCTCGATCAGACCAGCGACGGCTACCTGCCCCTGATCCAGGAAACCGGCCACTCGCGCTACCCGGTGATCGGCGAGAACCTCGATGACGTCAAGGGCATCCTGCTGGTCAAGGACCTTTTGCCGCTGCTCTCGCGCACCCAGGAGAGCCGCGACACCTTCACCCTCGAGGAGGTGCTGCGCCCGGCGATGTTCATTCCCGAGTCCAAGCGGCTCAACAGCCTGCTCAAGGAGTTTCGCGATACCCACAACCACATGGCGATCGTGGTCGACGAGTACGGCGGTACCGCGGGCATCGTCACCATCGAGGACATTCTCGAGCAGATCGTCGGCGACATCGAGGACGAGCACGACACCGACGAGGACGATGCCATCCGGACGCTGGACGACGGCCGCTACGCCATTCGCGCGCTGACCCCCATCGAGGATTTCAACGAGCGCTTCGACACCGACTTCTCCGACGACGAGTTCGATACCGTCGGGGGGCTGGTGATGCAGCAGTTCGGCCACCTGCCCGGGCGCGGCGAGCACACCACCCTCGGCGGCTGGCGCTTCGTCGTGCTCAACGCCGACAATCGGCGCATTCGCCTGCTCGAAGCCTACCGGGACGAAGATGAATCGCCCGGCACGGCGGATGTCGACTAGCCTCGCCCTTCATTTCACAGGATACCGCCATGGGAAGGATCTCCCCCTTTGCCCTGCAGCTGCTCGCCGCCCTGGTCGCGGGCGGCTTCCTCACCCTGACCACTTCGCCCTTCGAACTCTGGTGGCTGGGGCCGGTCGCCGTCGGTCTCGTCTTCGCCGGCCTGCAGCGCCTCACCCCCGCCCAGGCCGCGTTCAAGGGCTGGGTTTTCGGGGTGGCGCTGTTCGCCACCGGCGCTTCCTGGGTCTACGTCTCGATTCACGACTACGGCTACACGGGCGTGCCGCTGGCGCTTTTCCTGACCGGGCTGTTCGTCTGCGTGCTGGCGCTGTTCTACGCGCTGACCTTCTGGGCCTACCGCCGCTTCGCCGGGCCTCGCCTGGCCTTCGCCAGCTTCGCGGGCATCTGGGTGCTGGGCGAGGTGCTGCGCACCTATCTCTTCACCGGCTTTCCCTGGCTGCTGCTGGGCTCTGGCTACGTCGACGCGCCGCTGGCCGGCTGGGCGCCGCTGGGGGGCGTGTATCTGCTCTCGCTGCTGGTGGCGCTCAGCGGCACCCTCGGCGTCTACGTGCTGGCCCGACGCTTCTGGGCGGCGCTGCCGCTCGCCGCGATCTGGCTTTTCCCGCTGGCACTGCCCAGCGGCTGGACCACGCCGGTCGGCGAGCCGACGCGCGTGGCGCTGCTGCAGGGCAATCTTTCCCAGCTGATCAAGTGGACGCCGGAAGGCCAGCGCGCCGCCGCCAACATCTACAGCGACCTGACCCGCTCGGTCGCCGACGAGGCCGACCTGATCATCTGGCCGGAAACCGCGGTGCCGATGTTCGAGTACCAGGCGCGCCCGGTGCTCGAACGCATCCAGGCAACACTCTCGCCGGAGACGGCGCTCTTGACCGGCATCGTCCAGCTCGATGAAGAGAACCGCTACTTCAACAGCGTGATCGGCGTGGGCGACGTCGCCGGCAGCTACCAGAAGGAGCACCTGGTGCCCTTCGGCGAGTACCTGCCGCTGGAAAGCGTGCTGCGCGGAGCGATCGACTTCTTCGATCTTCCCATGTCGAGCTTCACCAAGGGCGACGCCGTCCAGGTACCGATGCAGGCGGGTGACCTGCGCATCGGCAACGCCATCTGCTACGAGATCATCTACCCGCAGCTGGTCGCCCGGCGTGCGCTGGAAAGCGACGTGATCGTCACGATCTCCAACGACACCTGGTTCGGCGCCTCCATCGGCCCGCACCAGCACCTGCAGATGGCTCGCCTGCGGGCGCTGGAGAACGGTCGTTTCGTGCTGCGCGCCACCAGCAACGGCATCACCGCGATCATCGATGCCCAGGGCGATATCGTCGCCCGTGCACCGCAGTTCGAGGCCACCGCCCTGCTGGGTGAATTCCAGGCCATGCAGGGGCAGACGCCCTTCACCCGCCTGGGCAGCCTCCCCGCCTGGCTGCTGGCGCTGCTGATGAGCGTGGCGGGCATCGTCGTCGGGCGCCGAACGCACAAGACGCTGCTTTGACGCCTTCCCCCGGTGCGGCATTTTGGCCCAAGCGGGCCGCTTGACTGCCCCCGGGGGCTTGGCATAATGGCGCCATGCTCACATCTCGCCCCTTCTTACTGCTGGTCGTCGCCCCGCTCGCCTTCACGGCGATCGTGGGCGCGGCCATCTTCGGCAACCAGGCGCTCTCCGCCGGCAAGGTCGACCAGGAGATTCGCGCGGCGATCGCCGCCGAACTCGGCACCGCCTCGACGGTCGAGCTCTCCCAGCTCCAGGAAATCCAGTACGGCTACGGTGTCTGCGGGCTCTACCGCACCGACGAGTCGGCCAACGGGCTCGCCTCGTTCTTCTACGACACCACCAACCGGCGGCTGGTACTGGACGTCAACTCGCGCGCCTATACCGCCAACTGCGGACTCTCCTCGGTCTGCTAGCGCCTCGCCGCTCATACCGCCGGACATGAAAAAAGCGCCTTCGATAGGCGCTTTTTTGCATCACTGCGAACCGAAAGACTCAGCCTTCCTCGATCACCTGGCGAAGGTCGGCGAGCACGTCCTGGTCGGAGTGCGGGTCGCGCACCAGAAAGCGCGGCTGGCCCTCGGCGTTGAAGGCGAACACGGCGCTTGAGTGGTTGACGATGTAATCGCCGCGCTCGTTGGGCTCCTCGAAGCTGTAGGCGATGCGGTAGCGATTGGTCAGCGCGTCGATCTCCTCCTTGTCGCCGGTCAGGCCGGTGAACGCGGGCCCGAAGGCGCCGGTGTAGCGCTTGAGCACCTCGGGGGTATCGCGCTCGGGGTCCACCGAGATCAACAGCATCTGCACGTCGTCACGTTCGGCCTCGGAGAGCTCGTTGAAGATCGAGGCGAAACGCGCCAGCGTCAGCGGGCAGACGTCCGGGCACTGGGTATAGCCGAAGTAGACCAGCGTGGTCTTGCCGCGGTAATCCTCCGCGCGGGCGGGCTCGCCGTCACCATCGGTCAACGCGAACTCGAGCGGCGGCATGATCTCCTCGATATCGGTGGTGCGAAACTCCTCGTCGGCACAGCCTGCCAGCAGGGCTGCGGCAACGAGTGGCCAAAGCATTCTTTTCATCATGCGAGACGTTCTCTGGATTCACTCGGGGGTTGGATCACAACGAAACCGGCGAGACTACCTCGAACGTGACGGGCAGCGGTTCGCCGTCGATATCGAGGGTCACCTCGACCTCGTCGCCTTCGGCCAGCGGCGCGAGCCGGCCCATGAACATCAGGTGGTGGCCGCGCGGCGCGAAGCTGAACGTTTCACCGGGGCCGATCTCGATGCTGTCGACGCCGTGCATGTGCGCCATGCCGTCGTGTTCACTGCTTTCGTGCATCTCGACCGCCTCGAACGCCTCGCTCTCGGCACCGGTCAGGGTGATGGGCGACGCCCCTTCGTTGACGATATCGAAATAGCCTGCCCCCGGGGTGGCGCCGGGCAGCAGGCTCAGACGCGCATTGGCGACGCGCAGGTCGCTTGCCTGGGCGCCGGCCGCGCCGGCGAGCACGAACGCTCCTGCCAGCGCCGTGCGACGGGCGTAATCGAAGGCTTTACGCATGGATGCTCTCCACTGATTCCAAAACGAATGGTCGGCGGCCCGGGCCGCCAGAATAGTCGGGGTTCGCTACCTTAGCGCTCTTTGAGCGAGCTGCCATCGCGCTGCGACAATTTGTCTAGCCGCACATCGCTTCAAAACCGCTCGGGCCGGGCTGCGGGGCGTGGTGCAATGGCTAGGACCCGGGCATCTCGCCGAGCACCTCGGGAATGCTCTGGCGCACGTAGCGCCCCGGTGCCGGCTCGATGACCCCGAGTGCGCCACTGCCCGGCACCCGCGCGTCCACCTGCTTGTGCGTATCCACGTAGCCGTTCTGGGTCATCCACGCCTGCCAGTGGGGCCACCAGGAGCCGTCGTGGTACTGGGC